>CADCRB010000088.1 GCA_902803745.1 uncultured Lachnospiraceae bacterium | reverse complement strand
GGAATTCCGTCATCATGCAGTATCTTTCCGGATGCTCATGCTTCATTGCTTTTTTAAGCAGGGAATATCTGGAGAGCGATTACTGCAGATTAGAGGTGCAGAAGGTGGATTATACTGTACCGGTCATACCTGTGCAATATGACGCCGATATAACAATCGATGATCTGCCTTCTGAAATCGCAAGACTTGGGAACTATCAGTTCATTGATGCATATGCTGTGATCAATGAGGAATCTGACCCGTTTGAAAACAGCAGCGGTATGATTAACTGCAAAGCTCCCATGTGTTAATTACAACTGCTCTTAACTACTTGACAAGCCAGAATCTGCATTTAAAAAAGATTTATGCAGATTCCGGCTTGCAGCAGCTTAATTGCAGATATAAAGCCACATTATAAATAACGCTGCATCATGAAAAAACTACACACATCTATTTCATTTTTTCCCATCCTGCGTCTTCCCCTTCAGGACCCTTTTTAGTTATCAAAACACGATCATACAACTCCATCGCTTTCTTAATGTGATTTTTCAGTGCATCATAAGGCAGCAAAATCGTGCCGCATTTTTTTGCATAATCTCTTATTGTTTGTTCTTTTATCTCTTTTTTATTTGTTATTTTTTTAGGGCTTTTTATGCCCATATCTTTTTTAAGCAGTTCTAACTGAGCAGGTGTGATCTCCCTGTTTGCAATCCAAACCGCTGCCTTAAGACGATTACCTAAAACACCATTTTCCTTGTCTTTCCTTTTTTTCTGTTGATCCTTTCGGTTACCAGAATATAAAATCTCTGCAGCTGTAGACAGCGGTTCATAGGAAGCATATGTTTTTAAATCAGCATATGCCATACTATGTGACGTAATCTGATCACCGGTTTGCTCTATATATTTTTTATAGATTTTCCAGGTCGGCTGGTCTTTCAGTTTAATTTTATATTTAGTCTCCAGCGTCTCTATGAATACTTTTTTATAATGTTCTATTAAATCAGCTTGATCCTTTTTTCTTCTTCAAGATTAACATTCGTGAAACGCTTCTTCTGATTGATTAGATGTAATTTGATATCATAGGGTTTTATTTTTCCGAACCCATATGGTTTTCCTCCTCCAATCATATATGTTTCCTGCAGTTCTTCGCTGCCTTCCTTATTGAATCTTAATGAAAGTAGAAGCAGTCCCAGCTCATCTTCGCGGAGATTATCAAAATATACTGTTCCTTTAAATACACTATCTTTAGGTAATGTTTCTAATCGACTCATTACATTTTTTTTGACTCCGTGATCCTTAATAACCCCGTTTCTCTTCCAATATACCTTATAGCCTCTGAGACTAAAACTATTATTATATGTATTCAAGTTCGTCTTGTCTTTACCAGTCTGGTCCAAGTACATTTGAATTGCGGTGCCTTTAGGGCTTGAAAGCGTCAGAGAATAATACTCCGGCTTTTTATTCCCTTCATATAGAGCATCACTGAATGATACTCTGCTCTTATATGCCTCAGACCTGTCAACGCTTCTTTTTCCTGCATAGCCAAAAACAGAAGAAACATAATCATAACCATCTGGTTTTTCAATATGTATCCCATTATGTACTGAATTTTTATAGAATATTCTGAAATAAGGAGTGGGACCCATTCCAAGAAGTTTCCCCTTCTCCCCCTTCGCTTCTTTATAGAAAAACAGCTTTTTATTTCCGCGTTCCGGCAAAGCATAAAAATCAGCCAGTTCCTCCAGCTTTTTATTCTGTATTTTGTTTCGTTCATAGTCTCTTTCATAATCAAGGATCTGCTCTTTGCTGACTTGAAACGAATCTCCTGACATTTTCTCAGAAACAAGATAATGATGTGTTTTCCCTTCAATCCATTCTGAATTCAGCAGTCTACCAGTAAATCTGCCCGATCCTAAGTTGAGAAATTGTCTATCATAATCGAAAGATACAGTTCTCCCTCTGTACGGATGATACTTATCATTTTTAATGCTATTAAGATACTCTTTTTTATATTTTTCCAGAGACATATCCTTTTTCCGGGCGCTATATCTGTCTATTTTTTCCCTATACATATACTGTTCTTCATCAAGTATATTTTTTTCTCTCAAATCCCTTTCATGAATTTTGAAATAAGTAGTGCGCTGCTGTCCAAATTCTTCAACCGGCGTAATATAATAATTATTATTCTGGTCGCAGGACAGCCAGCCGGCTTTCACTCCATCCGGAATCTTTAATTTGGATTCCTTAGGCACTTTCATCTCTCTGGAATAATCTGTTCGCAGCTGTTTACAATTCCCTGCAAATTTCCTGTACATATAAGTATCATCATCGATGAACTCAGGATAAGAAAAGCTCAACATTTCTGCATGGCTTCTGACCATTCCTCTGACCGTACTTCCCGGAATCATCAATCTATCAAGACCATTTCTGCAAAATTTTGAACAATTTGTATTATGATCACGCTCACCGCCCACGGAAACAGGTGTTTCCGCTTTAAAATGATACTCAATCCATCCTGAAAGATTTCCCTCAATAACCCGGGCATGAGACGGCAGTTCTTCTCTGGTCTTATATACTTCAGGGACTTTATTGTTCGAGAAAGGTATAAAAGTATATGGTGCAAAGATTTTATCCATTATTAGTTCTCTCCTTTCCCATAATCTGCCAGCATGCTTCTGACTACATAGACCTGACCATCCGAATCTTTGTCAAGAACATGTCTCAAAACCACATAGTTCCCATATTTTCTGCGCAAAAGCTGCTTTTGTGTGTCAATATAATCATCTCCCTCTTCCAAAATTGTTTCTATTGCTCTTAATCGGTCTTCTGATTTAAAGTCCTGATATTCAAACAGATGGATTTCCTTGTCTGAACCAATAATCCTGGCCTCCAAAAGAGTATCCGGATCATAATCAATTTCAGACAGCTTTCCAATCGATACCTTATTAATTGATTGCATCCAGATGAATTTATATCCCTCTTTTAAAAGCAGGTTCCTGTCAAATGCATCTGTGAGAGTCCGTTTCTTCGTAATCATGCTCCGTACTCCTCCAATTCTCTGATACAACTGCTGATGAAAGCTTCTTTTTCCCCCAGCTGCAGCTGCCAGTCTTTAAATCTGCAGTCAACCCCATTAATATTCAGTTTTTTACCACATAGCCTGCCGTGCCCTATGCTTCTTCCACTGCCGACAGTAACCAACCCGGCCCCAATATCACGCAGAGCCAGATAAACAAGAGCATTTGCAGCAGCTCTTTGCTTAGTATTTAATTCACCGCTTATAGATACTTCCACAGATATTGGTTCCTTATCTATATACAGAACCTCTTCGACCATTTTAGCCCCATTCATGGTGCCTCCAAGCCATCTGTCAATCTTGATTCTGTTATGCATGACTTTTGCTGGATTCCTGATCACGCAGTCTCTTACAATAACCCGACTTGGATTCCCCGTCATCTGTCCGGAATCATCCAGTCCGTCACTCTTGCTTCCATATATATCCTTCACAAGTTCCTGAGGCAGCTTCAGTTCGTCAGCGACCATTTCAGCATAGGAACGCAAAATCCCCTTAAAGGTTGATCCAGGGATAAAATATTCCTTTTTCTCTCCCAGCAGACGATACATATTTACATTATTTGCTTCAATTTCCTCATCTTCCGTACTGCCTCCGCCGACCAGAAGTCCTGAAGGAACGGACGCCTCTAAAACAAAAGTATCCAGGATACTATTACCGGAATCCTTAAATATCTTTTTTTCATTACAGTCTGAAAAGCATTTTTCAACTCCACTGAGATATCTGTTCAGCTCCTTCTCATTACGAAGATCCAATTTCAGAACCTTTCCGTAAAAACTGCCATTGGCCCCAACATCATTTATAACGAATCTGCCTGCACCGGAAGCTTTCTTTGCGCCTAAAAGAATGCTGCCTGCCGCAAAGCCATTCCCTATATGCGCATATACATTCTCAATTTGCTTCAGCTCATTTTCATTGGAAGCAAATCCCTGAATCCGTATCCGGGTCTCCATTCCAGGGCTGATATAATCCATGTTTATCAAACTGCTACCTTCTACCGTGCCATATTTGTTGTCGATTTTAATTCCGGTTCTGTGTTCAATATTTACTTTTTCACAGACCGCATCATAAAAATAGATACTGCTGTCATACTCTTTATTCCCAAGCAGCACAGCAACATCTGCATCCGCCATCTGAATATAGTGACCTACAGCACCTGCAATACCGCTTGCCGGTATAATAAAGTTATCCTCTCCATTTACAGCCATATGAAAGGAAGCATCTTCTCCTCCGCCAACATGAAGTACAGAATCCAGTCTCAGATTAATAATTCCGTAAAATACATGTGTGAATTGTTTCATGGTCTGTCCCCTTCCTTCCTCAACAGATTATAAAGAACCTCCTTCAGCAGACGGCAATTCAGCCTGAAATCAGAAGGAAGACCCGGCTTGGACGTGGAAACTGCTATCAAAGTTACTTCGTCCCACTTACTGTTTAGCCTGCCATGGGGTAAATTACGCTCTGCTATTTCGTTTAAGAGATCCAGAAAACTGTATTTTTTTCTATCCTGTGGATTTAGTGCATCCAGTTCTATTTCACACTTTTTAAAGCTTTCTTTTGATTTATTCTTCAAATCCTTTTTAATAAATACAGATATTCTCTGAGCAGCACGTTGATCATCTGCAAATCCAGGATCTGTCTCCAAAAGCAGAAGCAAATTATACAGCCTGGCCTTTTGTGTAGCGCTAATATTCTTAAGTGTTTTTTTCCACTGATCCGAAATATCCATCCCCGCATCTTTAATGCTTGTATCGATTCTACTCTCATTGATTCGACGGGCGATTATTTTCAGCATATCCATATCATTTTCGTCTAACAGGATTTCCTGATCGTCTTCTGCATTTACAGAATCGTATTTCAGAAGATGTTCACATTCAATCGCAGGATTTATCAGAACTCTACCGAAACCTTCCTGCCTTCTCTGCCCAATCCCCTCTCGTTCCAGTCTCAGAATACCGGCTTCGGATGGTGTTCCAATACATTCATACGTAAACACACTTCCCATTGAAACGGCACTTCTTTGTACCATCCCTGCCTTCCACGTATGATTAAAGCCTGCAGTTCGTGTAATCATCGCTGATGCGCGTATAAGATGCACATTTTCAACCTTAAGCACAGACTCCAGTATGCCTTCAGGAATAAATCCTTTTTCAGTTCCGTTTTCATCCAAAAGAATCAGGTTTGAAAGTGCATAAACAATAAATTGACCTGCTGATGCAGTCTTTTTAATGCTATATTCTGAAGACACAGCGTTATAATCCATCGTCTCTGCCAGAACAACTTTACATCTTCCATAACCGCTGCCTCTTGATCCGCCAAGATAAACTACGATGTTACGAATTGCTTCACAGTATTTCTCAGCAGCTTTTTCATCAGGACATCGAATGGTTCCCATAAAGGACTGCCCTTCCGCAATTGCTTCATAGCGGAACATGGCACTTTCATTTTCATTATTTCCAATCCGGATATGAAGGTTAGCCTCTCTGGAGACATTATAGGTTCTGATCGTATCACCCTCATATCGGCAGTATTCACCGATGCCCACACGAACCTCACCTTCTTCCGGAACGTCATGCAGACAGCAGTGTATATCGAGTTTTTTGTTCTTATCTTCCTCAGCTTCTGTCTTTACCTCCCGTAACTTATGTTTATCGGCATAGTATACAGAAGGCATAGGCAACAGACCTTTTCCATTAATACAAGGATACGCGTCTGTGAAATAAGTATCTGTAAACAACAATTTTCTGGTATCATCACTACTGCTCAAATCCGTTTGTACATCACTTAAGTAAGCACTGATAAATCTGGAAATAAACGCTCCTCGCAATGTCGATCCTGCAATATAAGTCAGGCTCTCCGTGCTGCTTTGATTGCCCTGCCTGCCCATTTTTACAGGTTCCTCCAGATGTAAAATATAACGGACATAATTATTCATCGTCCACCTCCCCGGTTGGATGCAGGGAACATTCTACAACACCCTTCCCTTTACTTTTCATTGTTCCAATATGCTGAAGCGCCTTAACAGCGTCCGTTAAAAGTTCTTCTTCCAAATCTGTTATGGAATCAGCATAAATATAAGATTCAAGAATCAGGCCTTTCCTGAACATTCTGGCTGTCCGCAATGATCCGTTTTCGACAATTCCATTACTCCCGATCCTGGTATATGTATTAACAATTGTTAATGCATCCAAAATTTCATCTGCTGTATGGACAGTATTATTCGCAAACCATTTTCTGATTGTCCTGCGGACCGGCTCTGAAGGACCAACCTTGGAAAAATGCAGACGGGCAAGTTCTTTTTCACTGTCTTCGTCAGCACTGCCAAGGAGCCCCGCTATATTGATACTGCTGTATTTATCACCTGATACATGGATAATCATCTCCATCTGTTCACGCAGGTGTCCCTTTAATGTCTTTGCGTTCATATATGGAATTCCCATATCGTCGTACCGTATATCATTATCAACAATCCCCGGTAAGGATTCCCCGCTCCCCAGCATGGTCTCTGTCACTGTCCGGATCTCCATTTTGAATACCTTCATTTTGATTCCTCCAGTTCATGATAAATATCCAGCATTTCTATTACATCAAAATCAACGCATCTCCCATTTTTGAAGCTGTTTTCAATAATCTTGCCAAGTCGTTTATGCATAAGAAAACGTTTAGCGGCATTTTCACCTTCCCTGAGCGCTGTTCTGTATTCTTTCAGGTTTCCTCTGCTAATCTTCTCCTGTTTTAAATATTTAAGCCTGTTCCGGAACATATCCATAGATATTTCCCCATCGCTGTCATGAAGATAATACGGTTTAGAGGTCATGGTATTGTTGCTGTACTTCTGCTGTCGGATATCAGAAAGTGTGCCGCTGATTTCGCCCTGCACAATATGGAAGTCTATAACCGACGCGTCTTTACTGTCATCTGAGGGGAGATTTCCTTTCGCACTTTGACATAATTCTTCAGCCAGTTCATGTGCTCTAAAGAAAGGATAGCTTGTCTTAACCATCGCTACTCCCGCACAAGCACGCATAGGCAATCCTTCTATTTTTTTGGTCTCAATTTCTTTCAGGACCTCACACGCAAAAGCTGTACCTATCCGTGCGTCTGACACAAAGCAGATATCATCTCCAGCCAATATCAGAGGTCTAAAAGGAAGAACCTTTCCTCCTCTTCTGAATCCGGTAAGAACGCCTCTTTTTATCAGGCTGTCCAACGATTGGGCAAGATGATTTATGACAGTCTGAACTGCAGCTTTATAAGAATCATCAATTTCTTTGCTTACTCTTCTGATTTCTGATTTATATCTGCGATTAAAATCCGCATTGACCTCCGGGTTCTCATTAGTAAAGTCACTCCTGAACTTATCCAGTTTCAGGCCCATTTTATTGCCGTCCATTACCGTAATAGCAATATAATTTTTTGTATCCTTTGTTCCGCCGAGTTCCTCAAATTCATGTGCGAACCTGTACCCCGGAATATCCTGAAGCAGTTCACTGAATATCAGATCCTGTTTTTCCTCTGCCGCTTTATATTTAGCCTGACACTCCTCAGATACAAGCTGTCCATACCTGTTACGGCCGGATGCAGGCAGCTGAGTTGAAGTACAGCTTTCATTTATACCCAGCCCATATAGAGTAAAGCTGACCGATCTGGCCGCCTTCTTGGACTCCAGTCTGCCATAAAGATTATTAATAGCATCAATAATAGACTCTTTTTCATTGTCATATCCAATTGTTGCCATATACAATTCAATACCAGGGTACTGCTCCATTGCGGCCCTGCTGACAGAGGAAACAAATCTCTTAGCCGCTTCTTCAGATGAAAAGGCATACACACTTTTACCGCCTCCACTGAATACATATTCTTCCGGGGATATGAACTGAATGGGTAGTTCTTCTGTTACTTCCCTGATGATAATCGAAGCGCCTATATTTTCCGCGAGTCTGTTGGTCTGGAAGATATATTTCTGCTTTTGCGATACTTCCAGCACTGTCAAAAATTCTTTCATGTCATCTCCTTTTCAAATATGTGTATCTCTGTCCGGCCGAATTATTTGCATATATAAAACAAACACCTACCAAAAAAGTGTTTTTTGTTAATTGTGAACAATAGTTTTCCAAACTCAACGATAATATTGTACTACATTATTAGTTCATATACATATAAATTGCTCCTAAATAATTA
Source organism: uncultured Lachnospiraceae bacterium (assembly GCA_902803745.1). Classification (GTDB taxonomy): domain Bacteria; phylum Bacillota; class Clostridia; order Lachnospirales; family Lachnospiraceae; genus NK4A144. The sequence goes on along the minus strand of CADCRB010000088.1, from coordinate 263 downwards.
CTAATATCTAATAACATGAAATATAAACGGATAGATTGTTTTTTCGTATAAAATGAAACAGATATCCACATTTCTCTACCGAATCCTAAATCTCTATTTTCCACACATAAGCTCTATTCCGCAATCTGATGCGGACTAGCGTTCCCATCTCAATTTCAAGCCGGTCAACAGTGCCTTGAAAAGTACTTGAAGGATTCTGAACTTCTGGCCAGCGAAATCATATTTCCTTTCGTTTTCATAACGTAATAGTACTTTGACCATAT
>CADCRB010000087.1 GCA_902803745.1 uncultured Lachnospiraceae bacterium | reverse complement strand
TATTCTGTCCGGCGCCGCGAAAGCGCTGACTGATAAAGCCTTAGAGATAACGTATTATGATAAAGTTTAAAGGGAAAGAAGAAGAAATGCAATCACCAATATGTTATAATCCTGTCATGTAGGATCCGGAGGATAAACTATGAGTTATACATATATTTTAGAATGTTCGGACGGAACCCTTTACTGCGGCTGGACAAATGATATCGAAAAGCGTATCCGGACTCATAACGCGGGAAAGGGAGCCAAATATACCAGGACAAGACTTCCCGTGAAGCTTGTATATTCCGAGTCCTTTGATACAAAGGAGGAGGCCATGAGCCGGGAGTGGCATATCAAGCGCTTAAGCCGCAGGGAGAAACTCAGACTTATCGGATCTGCAGGAAGATCCTGTCAGCATCCGGCCGGTGTAAGTCAGATATAAAACTGCATTTTGCAGAGGAGGAGAATTAAGAAAATGAAAGACAAGATCACTGCATTTATGAAAAAGAAAGACATAGAGATATCGCTGAAACGCTACGGCATAGATGCGATGGGAGCCATGGCACAGGGGCTTTTCTGCTCGCTTCTCATCGGTACCATAATCAATACCCTCGGTACTCAGTTCGGCATAGGCTTCCTGACGACTCCCGTTGCGACTGTCGGCGGCGCAGACTATACTGTGGGCGGTCTTGCTTCTGCCATGAGCGGACCTGCCATGGCAGCGGCCATAGGATATGCCCTTAAATGCCCGCCTCTTGTGCTTTTTTCCCTTGTGACCGTTGGATTTGCTTCCAATGCTTTAGGAGGAGCGGGCGGACCGCTGGCGGTTTTATTTATTGCCATCATCGCTTCCGAGATCGGCAAAGCCGTATCAAAGGAGACAAAGATCGATATTCTCGTGACTCCCTTAGTCACGATAGGCGTCGGCATAGCACTTTCTGCCTGGTGGGCACCGGCGCTTGGCAAGGCCGCGAGCCAGGTCGGACGTATCATCATGTGGGCGACCGATCTCCAGCCCTTCCTTATGGGTATACTTGTATCCGTGATAGTAGGAGTGGCCCTGACTCTCCCTATCTCGTCAGCGGCTATCTGCGCTGCTCTTTCCCTTACCGGACTTGCGGGAGGCGCTGCGGTGGCAGGCTGCTCCGCCCAGATGATAGGCTTTGCTTTTATGTCCTTTAAGGAGAATAAATGGGGAGGTCTCGTATCCCAGGGGATAGGCACCTCCATGCTTCAGATGGGAAATATAGTGAAGAATCCGAGGATATGGATAGCGCCTATCCTTACCTCTGCCATTACGGGCCCGCTCGCTACCTGTGTCTTCGGGATGCAGATGAACGGTACGCCTGTCTCATCCGGAATGGGGACCTGCGGTTTCGTGGGACAGATCGGCGTATACACAGGATGGGTAAATGATGTGGCGTCAGGCGCGAAGAGCGCCATCACTGCGATGGACTGGGCAGGACTTTTTCTTATCTGCTTCATCCTTCCGGCTGTGCTCTGCCCTTTGATCAATATGGGAGTAAGGAAGCTCGGATGGGTTAAGGACGGGGATCTGAAGCTTTAAGTCGATAAGTCAACGTTGACTTTTGTGGTATTATAGTTTTAGTGAAGAATATCGGTGAAAAGGAAATACAGGCGTTTGCCAATATATCGCTTGTCATAGCCGTTATCCTTTTTTCGCTGCTCCTTTCATTTTTTGATCTGAGGGCCGGCTGGGAAGGATGGACGATCCCCCTCTTTTTTGTAGCGATCGTGATTGCCCTTGTGATCCACGTGACGGGGTTTATGACTGATGAATTCAGGATATATTTTCTAAGCTCGATCCTCATATTAGAGCTGTTTTATTATATCGCAAAGATCAACGTTGTATATGAAAGCACTCCCGTAGTCATCTTCATGCTCATCCTGCTCACAGGAGCGCATAAGAAAACACTTATCTGGATATGCACGGCAGCAACATGCTTCGGCGTGGCATTCAGGGTCGCATCCTCCTATGGAAGCATAAATGCTTATACCGGGGAGAGGATCGCGCTTAATCTTGTTCTCGTTTTCATCACTGTCATCCTGCTTACCAAAATGCTGTCCTCATATGAGCATACCGAGATGTCCTTCGTAGACAGGATCGAAGAGCTTGAAACGGAGAATAAAAGCGCCGGTGATTTCCTTGCCAATGTTTCCCATGAGATCCGTACACCGATAAATACAGTTATCGGTCTTACCGGAGTATGCATAGAAAAGGAAACCGATGAGGAGATAAAGGAGGAGCTTCATTCGGTCGCCGGAGCCGGTGTGCGTATATCGGAGCAGATAAGCGACATCCTTGATTACTCCGAGATCGATATGGACAAGCTTGCTGTGAATAAGGACGAATACTCTTTGTCCTCGCTTATGAACGATCTCGTATCCGAGCTGAAGCCGTACAAAAGAAAGGACATAGAGCTTGTAATAGACGTGGATCCTGCGCTCCCGGCCATTATGCGCACCGATATGGGCAAGCTCAAAAAGATCCTCTGGCATATCATCGTAAACGGTCTTAAGTACACAAAGGAAGGCGGGGTCTATGTCCATATGACCTGCACGAGGCAGTCCTACGGACTGAATCTCTGCGTGGATGTGACCGATACCGGCATAGGCATGACGGTGGAAGAGCTGGAGAGGGTATACGAAAGGTTCTATCAGTCAGACTCGGGAAGGACCAGGACCAGCGGAGGACTGGGCCTTGGAATGTCCATAGTCCGCGGCTTTGTCAGGGCGCTGGGCGGCTTTATCACGATAGACAGCAAGGCACAGTCGGGAACTAACGTGCATATCAGCATCCCTCAGGAGATAGTAAGTGACCAGCCATGTATGTCGGTCGGCAATAAGGGCGATATGTTTATCGGCACTTTCCTGAGATATACTAAATTCAAAAACCCCAACGTCAGAGATTACTATGAGTCTGTGATAAGGAACATGGCCGGCAATCTGAGGATAAACTTTCTCAGGGTCGACAGCATAGAGGAGCTGAATGCGCTGTACGAGAGCAGACACTTCTCCCATGCCATAGTCGGTGAGGAGGAATACCTGCTTGATCCAGACTATATGGAGGATCTTGCAAAGAAGCTTATCCTCATCATTGTGGCAGATGATGATCTTATCCTTCCTCCGGGATCTGAAGCGGTCGTTGTCAGAAAGCCTTTTTACTGCTTCCCCATCATCAATGTGCTCAATACCGAAAGAGATAAGCTGCATCTATCCTCAGGGCGGATGTCTCTGGGCGGCATCAATGCGCTGGTAGTGGATGACGAGCCGATGAACCTCACTGTGGCGACGAGCATATTCGAAAGATACGGAATGAAGACGGATACGGCGCTCTCCGGGCAGGAAGCCATAGATATGTGCAAGGAAAAGAAATATGATATCGTCTTTATGGATCATATGATGCCTCAGATGGACGGTATCGAGACCGTAAGGCGCATAAGGCTTGAAGCCGGACTGAACCGCCAGGATACTGCCTTTGTCGCCCTCACGGCCAATGCCGTAAGTACGGCGCGGGAGATGTTTGCTTCGGAAGGCTTTGACGGATTCGTAAGCAAGCCCATAGTCCTTGCTGAGCTTGAGCGCGTATTGAGAAATGTATTCCCTGCTTCTGCGATCTCCTATGAGGGGGACGATGCAGCGGAAGCGGGATCGACAGAAAATAAGACCGGCGAAAGGCCTCAGAGCAGGGATCCGATGGACGTATTGAGGGAAGCGGGGATTACAGTCGAGAGCGGTCTTGATTACTGCATGGACGATAAGGAGCTCTACAGGGAAGTCCTGATGGAATATGCGATGGACGGGGAGAGCAGGATCATTGAGCTGGACGGTTATTATGCTGTGGCTGACTGGGAGAATTTCAAGATAAGAGTTCATGCCGTCAAGAGCTCGTCAAAGACCATAGGCGCAGACCGGCTCTCAAGGAGCGCCGCAATGCTGGAGCAGTCCTCGGCGGATGAGAATGAAGGCGCGATCAAGGCTCTGTATCCGGAATTTCTTTCCGAGTACAGAAGGATCAGCGGGGTAATAAAGGAGCTGTACGGGGAAGACAGTAAATGATCAAGGGTGTCAAAAAGATAATCGAATACCTTTATGACTGGCGGGAGGACGTACAGGACAGGCTTTTCATTCTCCTTACATCCATAGCGCTTACAGGGCTGCTGTTTGCTCTCGTCGGAAATATTATAGTCGGGGAGAGCATGCTGTCCATGGTCTCTACTGTCATAGCTTTCTTTATATTTCTTCCGATGGTCTATTTTGCATATAAATACCGCAAGATCAGGGAAACTGCAAATGTGGTGGCTTTTCTCCTGGTCTTCATTTTCTTCCCTCTGATATATTTTACCAGCGGCGGCATACGCGGCGGTTCACCCATATGGTTTGTATTTTCAGTCCTGTATATTGGAATGATCCTCAGGGGTAATGTCAGGATATTCTTCTTCATCTGTGAGATGGCGGTTGCGGTCATGTGCTATTACATCGATTATACGCATAACGAGCTGATCACTCCCCATGACGATTATGAATTTTTCAGTGATTCGCTCGGCTCTTTCATCATAGTCAGCGTGATCCTTACGATGCTGATGAGCTTTCAGACCTATGTGTACCGCAGGGAAAATGAGATCACCAAATCCCAGAAGGATGAGATAGATAAGCTCAGCAAGGCCCAGAGCCGCTTCTTTTCAAGCATGAGCCATGAGATACGAACTCCTATCAATACTATCATCGGTCTTAATGAGATGATCTTAAGGGAAAGCCAGTCGGAGGAGATAAGGGATGATGCTCTTAATATCCAGGCTGCCAGCAATATCCTGCTCCACCTCGTGAATGATATCCTTGATATGTCAAGGATCCAGTCCGGACAGATGGTGCTCGCCGAGACGCCTTACAGTCCCAAGGATGTGATAATGGATGTGGTATCCATGCTTTCGGTCCAGGCAAAGGATAAAAAGCTTGAATTCATAGTCAATGTGGCGCCGGATATCCCTTCCGTGCTTTCCGGGGACGAGGTCCGCATAAGGCAGATCCTGATCAATGTGCTTAATAATGCCATCAAATATACCTCGGACGGCTTCGTGATGCTCTCCGTGCAGTGCGGCTTCAAGCATGACGGCAAGGTGACCCTGATATATTCTGTAAGTGACTCCGGCATAGGCATCCGGAAGGAGAGTATTGATGATCTCTTTTCCGCTTTCAAAAGGATGGATGAGGAAAAGAACAGGAGTATAGAGGGTACAGGACTCGGTCTGTCCATAGTGAAGCAGTTCGTGGATCTGATGGGCGGCAAGATCACGGTCAACAGCGTTTATACAAAAGGCTCAACCTTCATCATAGAGATCCCTCAGGCCATAGTGGACGATACTCCCATTGGCAGTATAGATCCCACGGAAAGAAGGTCTGCTTTGGAAGAGCAGGAGTACCATCAAAGCTTCGAAGCACCGGATGCCAGAGTCCTTGTGGTGGATGATGCCTCTGCCAACCTGCTGGTAGCGAGCAAGCTCCTTAAAGAAACAAAGGTTCAGGTTGATACCGCAACGAGCGGCAGGGAAGCTCTGGAGCTTACCCTTGAGAAAGCCTATCATGTCATATTCATGGATCATCTGATGCCTGAGATGGACGGTATCGAGTGCATGCATCTGATAAGGAATCAGACCGGGGGACTGAGCCGAAGCGCAGTATTTGTGGCTCTTACGGCTAATGCCGGCGCAGAGAATAAAGCCCTCTATGAGAAGGAAGGCTTTGACGGATACCTCGTAAAGCCCGTCAGGGGAAAGACAATAGAAGCAGAGCTCAGAAGGCTGCTTCCGGCGGAGCTGATCTCGGCGGAGTCAAGAGCGGAGGGCTTTTCTTCCGACGGTACTCTGATCATATCGGGACAGCGCAAAAAGGCTTCTGTGGTCATCACTACCTCCAGCGTGGCTGACATACCGGAGGATTTCATAAAGAGATATGATATATCCATTATCCCTCTTACTATCGAGACGGAGGAAGGGATTTTCAGGGATTCTGTGGATATTGATTCCGACGGCGTCCTCTCCTACATGGTGGACGAGGGAAGGGAAGCGCATATGAATGAGCTCAGGCAGGATGAATATGAATCCTTCTTTGCAGAGCAGCTGCAGTATGCGAATAATATCATACACATCTCAGTCTCTTCCAGAGTCCAGGCCAACAGCTACAAGGCGGCTCTGGACGCAGCAAGAACCTTTGACAATGTATGGATAGTGGATACGGGACAGATCTCCACGGGTCAGGGGCTTATGGCTTATACTGCAGCCCGTATGGCGGCAGAGGGCATGGGACCTGAGGCCATCATCAATAAGCTGGAGGAGCTTAAAAAAGAGGTGGTTACCAGCTTTATCGTGGACAATATGGACCTTCTGGCAAGAAATAAAAAGGTCAGTCCTATCGTGGCCGGGATCACCAGGGCATTCATGATCCGCTCCGTGCTTGGCTTCAGGAACGGAAAGATGCAGCTGTCCAGGATATATTTCGGATCAAGAGAGCATGCCTGGAAGAAATACATAGCTTATGCTCTCAGAAATGAAAAGACCATAGACAGGGGCGTTCTGATAATAACCCATGTAGGTCTTTCGAGAAAGGATCTGCTGAAAATACAGGAGGAGGTCTCGGTGCGTATTTCCTTCGAAAAGATCTATTTCCATAAGGCCTCGCCTGCGATATCCACTACTACAGGTCCCGGCACCTTCGGGCTGTTTTTCTGGAGGACGGATAATTCACGATAGTGTATTTCATTGAAAAAAGTGGTATTATATTCGCATGAAAAAAATTGATATAAGCAGGGGGGACTTTGAGAAGCAGGGTCCCGGCATTAAGGAAAACTCAGTGTCTGTGACTGCCGCGGCAGACATCACGCGGCCCTTCAGTCTGGAGCTTTATTCGGAGCCGGACGGGAAAAGGGTTTCTTCGATTCACTTTCCAAAAGAATACCGTATGGGTTCAGTATATTCTATAGAGCTTAAAGGGCTTGATCCTGATTCCTGTCTTTACCGGCTTAAGTCCGGCAGGAAGGAGTATACCGATCCTTATGTCAGGAATATAAAGGGCAACCGTAAATTCGGAAAGCGTGACGGCCTGGGAAGGTTTGATACTCCCGCGCCGTCGTTAAAGAATAAAAGACCTTTGACAGAATGGGAGGATATGATAGCCTATCTTCTCAATGTGAGAGCATTTACCAAAGACAGCTCTTCCGGCACTGCCCATCCGGGAACCTTTGATGCACTCAGGGAAAAGATCCCTTATCTTAAGGATCTGGGTGTGACATCACTTATGCTCCAGCCTGCATATGATTTTGACGAGGTGACTGATCTGGATCATATGTCGAGGCTCAATCTGTGGGGCTATGTCCCGGGCAATTATTTCGTGCCCAAGCCTTCATATGCGGCAGGAGATCCGATTGAGGAGTTCGCAGCCCTGGTCGATGCGCTTCATGGTAATAAGATGGAGCTTATCATGCAGTTTTATTTCATGCCCGATAATGCTCCCGGCTTTATCCTCGAGGTTTTGAGATACTGGGCAAAGACCTATAATGT
>CADCRB010000086.1 GCA_902803745.1 uncultured Lachnospiraceae bacterium | reverse complement strand
TTTGATGATTATTTTGATGCGCATTCCGTAAAGGTTCCCTTGTCCGGAGCGTCATACAAGGAGATAAATGACCAGCTGGAGAGGGCTTTTGATGCGAACGGTAATATCAGGATCGTGCTAAGGGGGCTTGATTATGGTCTGATATCTGCATATCCCGAAGAAATGCTCATGGAGAAGTATCCCACATATATCTATGATGACAGCATAATAAATGATACGGAGTATGTGCTTAATAAGGAGGTCTTCACTCTGGCTTCCTTTCTTGATGTGATCTGGTATACGATCCGCGGTGGCAGGAGCACTACTTTTGATGAATACTGCAACTGGAATTCCCTGGTGACCTTTGGCAGGGACGCGACGCTCTCACAGTATGACAGGAAGCCAAAACAGGAAAAGGCCGCATACACTCCCCTTGATACAAGAAATCTAAAGCAGAATGTGACAGATCTCGCAGCGTCACAGCCTGATACTCAATTTTATCTCTTTTTCCCGCCCTCCAGTATTCTTATCTTTGATGATATGAATCAGAAGGGCACTCTTGAAAACCAGCTGAAATGGGAAAAGGAGGCAATAGAACTGATGCTTCAGTATGATAATATCCACCTTTACAGTTTTTTTGATGAGTTTGATCTTATCACGGATCTGGACAATTATAAGGACGAGAACCATTACAGGCAGGAGGTTAATTCCTACATCCTGAAATGTATACATAATGGAGAGCATGAACTGACAAAGGATAATTATGAAGAATATTGCGACAAAATGTGGGACTTTTATACTGCCTACGATTATGACAGCATCTTCAGATGATTTGTTTGAATACTGACAATATGATAAATTATGGACTATGAAGCATAAGTTACCGGTCATATTTGCTGTCATATCGGCTGTATTTCTTTGTTTTCTTATAGTGGTCGGTCTGCTGTCGCCCGGGATAAAAACCGATAAAAACAGCAGGCTGTTCGGACTGTCCGCTTCAAAAGAGAGCAATGACTTACCGGATCCGGATAGCAGGGAAGAAGAGAGTACAGATACTGTTTCTTCAGATGCTGAGTCTGTATCAGAGGAAACCGTTGCCGAAACACCGGCGTCATCAAACGAAGTACTTGAAGAAGAGGAGCCTCCGGAGGAGTCTGGGGAAGAGATAAGGGAACCTCTGGAAAAGTACCATGATCTGCTGGAGATCAATCCTTATGTATCCGGCTGGCTGAGGATAGATGATTCATCGATAGACGATCCTGTGGTCTATACTCCCAAAAGCCAGAATTATTTTCTGCATAGAAGCCTTGACGGCAGCGAGGCGGAGAAGGGAACTTTTTTTATTGCTGTAAACTGGCGTGACGGCTACAATCAGACTCTTATCTACGGTCATAACATGAAGGACGGGAGTGGTTTCGGTTCCCTTCAGAAGTTTGCAAAGGAAGCCTATTGGCAAAGTCATCCGGTCATTCATTTTGACACTCTTTATGAAGAAAAGGAATATCAGGTTTTTGCTGCTTTTTATTCCCAGATCGATGAGGATGAGCTCGAAACAGATGAGGACAGAGCCGAGGCTGACAAAGCCATCGAGGAGGAGAGCATAGCAAAGAAGGAAGAGGAAGGACAGAGTGTGGAACCGGAGGAGCTGACGATCAAGGATATGGATCTTTATGAGGACTATGGTGATATAGATATCTACAGGCAGGAGAAGGACGAGGACAACGGCCGGTTCAGATACTATTATTATACAGATCTGTCCGATAAGGCGGATTTTGATTACTTTGTTAAAAACGTGAAGGAGAGAGAGCTTTATGATACCGGTGTGGATGCGGAGTGGGGAGATGAGCTGATCACACTCTCTACCTGCAGTTATCAGGTAAAGAACGGAAGGTTTATTCTGGTCGGGGTACATAAGGCAGCGTCCACATGATGACATCCTATAGAGCTTATAAGAGGTATATGAGATTATGACAGACGTGATAATGGATACATTGATAGATGCGGCTAAGCTTCTGCCTTTTTTATTCGTGACGTATCTTTTGATGGAGTATGTGGAGCATAAGACGGGGAATAAATTTGCGGAAGCCTTGCATAAGGGCGGAAAGGCAGGACCGTTTTTCGGAGGACTTCTGGGTGTGGTGCCGCAATGCGGATTTTCTGCGGCAGCTTCTAATCTTTATGCAGGAAGGATCATAACCCTTGGAACGCTTTTTGCAGTATATCTTTCGACCTCAGATGAGATGCTGCCCATATTGATATCCGAAAGATCGGAGGTCTCGCTGATCCTTAAGATACTTGTGATTAAAGCTGTCATAGGAATTGCTGTCGGCTTTCTGACGGATCTTATTCTGCGACTTCAGGGGAAGGGCGGAGAGGATTGGGATATAGAGAGCCTCTGCGAGAGAGAGCACTGCAGCTGCGAGGATGATGAGGGGATACTGAAGCCTGCTCTTGTGCATACTATGCATGTTTTTCTGTTTGTTGTCGTGATCAGCTTCGTGCTTAATCTGATAGTTCATCTGGTGGGGCTTGAGGCCGTGAGGGGAAGTTTCCTTGCGATTCCTGTAGTCGGTGAGCTGATAGCTGCGCTCATAGGCCTCATACCGAACTGCGGAGCGTCTGTAGCCATCACACATCTCTATCTGGAGGGAGTGATATCTGCGGGAGCTATGCTGTCAGGCCTTCTCACAGGTGCCGGAGTAGGGCTGCTGGTTCTTTTCAGGGTGAATGATCATCTGAAGGAAAACCTTATGATCGCGGGAATGCTGTATCTTCTCGGCGCGGTCATAGGTACCATCCTTGAGCTTGCAGGATTCACGCTATGATATATTTCAATAATGCCGCTACATCATATCCCAAGCCGGAAACCGTAAAGAAGGCATATCTTGATGCTCTGGAGGCTTTGCCCTCAGGACAGTTCAGGAGTGCCTTATCCTGTGATGATGCCGATGTTTTTTCTCTTTGCAGAAATAGACTTGGCAGTCTTATGGGTATATCGGGCACCGACAGGATATATTTTGCATCCGGATCTACTGAAGGGCTTAATGTCATAATCAACGGACTCGGAATAAATGCAGATGAGATCGCTGCGACAGTGACTGAGCATAACAGCGTGCTCCGTCCACTGTATAATCTTCCGTCTATAAAGGGCGAGCCGGTTATCCTTTCCTGTGATGAAAACGGATATATTCCTCCGGAGCTTTTTGAGAATGAGGCAAAGAAGGGAAGGATCAAAGCCCTTGTCCTAAACCACTGCTCCAATGTAACGGGAGCGATACAGGATGCAAAGTCTTTCGGTGAGATATCAGAAAGATATGGGATCATTTTTATTCTTGATGTATCACAGAGCGCAGGATGTCTGGAGATAAAGGCAGATGAATGGGGGGTGGACGCGCTTGCGTTCACTGGCCACAAATCACTTATGGGACTGCAGGGGACAGGCGGTTATTATGTGAGAGAGGGACTTTCCTTTATACCGCTGAAATATGGCGGTACGGGGCTTGATTCGAGCCGTATCCTGTATGAGGATGATGGATATGAGTATGAAGTCGGCACTCAGAACAGCGCCGGGATCGCGGCTTTGTCTGCTGCCGTCAAGTGGATTATGGATCAGGGAATGGATGCCATATCAGAGAAAGAGAAAAAGCTTACCGGATATGCGATAGATGCTCTTTCAGCGGTAGGAGGCATCAGGATTTACGGAAGCGGGCTTCGTGAACGCGGTCCGGTAGTAAGCTTCAATATGGATGGCTTTGCGCCGGCGGATCTGGCATATATTCTTCAAAACAGTTTTGATATAGTGACACGCTCCGGGCTTCATTGTACGCCGCTTATACATAAATATATCGGCAGCGCCGGTAAGGGGACTCTGCGCATCAGCTTTTCCTGTATGAATAAAGAGTCCGAAATCGATGAGATGATATCTGCCCTTAAAGAGATCGCGGGATAGAGGGGACGGCAGAGTGAGACTGGTAAATGGACTTAGATTCATACCTGCGCTTGTCTGGATGACCGTGATATACTGGCTTTCCGATAAACCGGCTCCCGAGTCGTCTATGGAGAGTGAGGGCCTTGCTATGAGGATCGTTAAGCTTATCACTGAGAATTCCGGTTTGAGTGAAGCAGATCAGATGGAGAGAGCCCTTTATCTTGAGCCTTATATCAGAGATATGGCGCACGTTCTTGAGTATGCCATATTGGCTGTTTTTATCTATATAGCTGTGAAGGTCTTTGTCAGTGACTTCAGAAAGGCAGTAATATGGACCGTTGTCATATGCTTTCTGTATTCCTGCACGGATGAATGGCACCAGTATCATGTTCCCGGCAGGGCCGCACAGGTCGTGGATATAGTTCTGGATACATCAGGCGCAGTAATTGCATTACTGGTCTTGGCTGCAAAGCAGATTTTGAAGAAGAGGAGAGCTGCTGAGGGAGGGATGGATGAAGATAATAGACAGAAGGAAATCGCTTGAGACCTGCACGGAGTCAGGCTGGGATGCAATTGATATCCTGACGGAAGAGCCTCTTAATGATGAAGATATCGAGTCATTAAGAAGTATCGAGGGTTCCTTTATTTATTTAAGGCAGCTTAAAAAGCCCTTTTTTAAGATCGAAAGTCATAATTATGTGATCAAAGGCGTGCGCGGAGATTCCTTTTTCCGCTATGCCTTCCATAGGGAGCATCAGGAAGACGTATCCTTTGACAGATTTTCTTAACTGTATTCCTTTATCAGCTCCTCTATCGTCGATCCGGAGGAGAGCTTTTTTAACATGTGTGAGGCAGGGTTTTCCCTTTTTTCTACTCTTTCAAATAACGGTTTGAGAAATCTTTCTTCACCGAAGCCCCTGTCATTCAGGCCTTTTTGTGACAGCTCCAATATCCTGCGGGCCAGATCATATACACCGTCCTTGTCCACAAAGGATGGGAGTTCTCTTTTTATGAAAAGATGCCTTAGCTCCGTTGCGTTATATCCGTGTCCGTAGAGCACATGATCCGATGCAAAGAGTTCAGTAAGCTCATGGAGTCTTTTCTTAAGTCCTGTATGAAAAGCGGCCACGGACATCGCATCCTTTATTGGCTGGCAGCAGACGCTTCTGAATTCGATCGTGCCCCTGTAGGTCAGATCCTCATGCTTAAAGGATCTTAAATATTCCAGATCCTCTTTCCGCGGTTCAATTATCAGTTTATGATACTTGCCGTTTGCATAGTATTCTCCCTCCACTTCATCCTGTGAAAAATAATCCCTTAACGGCATGGGCTTGAAATTCACATATTTTCCGTCTCTTTCCGCACAATAGATGCTGGTGGATTGTATATAGTCCAGAAGCTCGTCCACATCCTTAAACATATATTCATAAGGTCCCACATTATGAGGGTTTATCCCGTGGGTGGAATTCTCCCACAGGATATCTCTGTAGCAAAGATAATCCTCGGCCTCATTCAGCAGGATCGAGTTGGCAAATATAAGCGCTTTTACAGGCTCCAGAAGCGAGAAAGTATTTATTACCTCGGGGATATCATCGTAAGTGATATCAAGCTGTACCTGGGATGCGCTTGCAAAAGTACCAAACTCCGGATGTGGATGAAAATACATGGGGAGCATCCGGTATTTCTCGTAGGAATGAAGATGATGGAAGAGCATACGGTATCTGCCATTTGGCACAGGTATATTTTGATTGTATATCCTGTAGGGATTGATACCCATGCCC
>CADCRB010000085.1 GCA_902803745.1 uncultured Lachnospiraceae bacterium | reverse complement strand
GCTGCGCCTTTGCAGTATAGTTCTGATGTTCTGTTAAAAAAATATTATGCCATTATAGTGTCCAAGTCAAGTTATTACTTCCTCTTTAACCTCTTCACCCAGACTGGATGATGCTCCCGGATCGATAACGACATGAGCACCTTCTTCGATACCCTCCACCTGTGTATTCATACTGTCCTTGACACCGATAGTGACGTATTTCTTCGCCACCGTTCCGTCCTCAATGACATAGACGAAGGATCCCTCATCATCATTATATATACACTCAGTAGGAACCTTCAGCACTCCCATTGCATCAGCAAGTTTAAGAGTAACATCTGCATCAAGCCCGATTATCATATCCTCATCAGTATCTATATCGATCTCAATGCTTGCCTTTGCTTTTCCTGAAGCATCATTCTCGGCAGCCTGGTTTATCTTTGAAACCTTTCCGACATATTCCATATTACCTATCTTTATGTCAGCGCTCTGCCCCTCCCTTACAGATGCTATATCATATTTTGAGACCATCATGTTTACTTTATAGCCGTTATCGGTCTGCATCTCAAATACAGGTACACCCTTCTCTACATAGGCACCGGCATCCACAAGGCAATTAGTGATAATGCCGTCCGAAGGGGATACGGTTCCGTTCTTTGCCTTCTGAAGCTCCTTTTCTGCCTGAGAAAGAGAAAGCTTATTGTGCTCTACAGTCTGCTGATCTGCATATATCTCCTGATAGGCAGTAAGCATGGACTGGGCAGTATCCCTGTCAGTTCTTGCCTCTGACCACATTCTGGTCACTGTTTCGAGATTATTCTGATAGACAGTGTACTGTTTATAGGTCTCGGGATCCATGCCCTCCTGAGGCAGGCAAAGGCTTGCTCTCTGTGCATCTGATATTTTTTCGTTAAGTTTCTTGATGTCATTATGCTTATCCTTTGCCCTGTCCCTGAGCTCATCTATTATTTTAGGGTCTTCTTCCGACTTCAGCTCTATAGCCTTAAGGTCCACCTCTATCTTGGACAGATCCGACTGCTTCTCCGAGATCTCCTCCTGCATCTTATTTATATCGTTCTGATAAGCCTTCTGCTGCTCCTTGATCTGATATGTCTTTGCCTGATCATTAATATTGATCGACATTATATTAACCTCAAGAAGCGCATATACACTCTTGCATTCCTCGATCTGCTTTACCGCCGCGTTATATTTTCTCTGATATTTTGCCCTGTTGTCAGAAGCAGCGCCAAGGATCTTCTCACTGTACTCCACATCGGTAGCTGCAAGATCCACGCTGTTCTGCTGGCTGTCTCCGGCATAGCCTACCAGCAGATCACCCTTTTTTACTCTCTCGCCCTTTTCGACATATCTTTCGTCTATCACTCCGGCCACATCGGAATATATCTTAACCTTCCGGTCACCCTCTATTTTCCCGGTGCCGGACAGCATCGGAGATACTACTCCTTTATCTGCCACCACCACTTTGAGTGTTTCCGGCATCATGTAGTAATACAGTCCTGCCCCGACGGCTCCCAGGATCAGTATGACTATTATTACCGTTTTGATGATTTTCTTCATTTACTCTACTCCTTTCAGGGCTTCTACCATATTTATATCCTTAACCTTCACTGAAATTATCCCATTTACCGCCAAAGATAGTACGAATGAAAGCAGAAAAGCGATAATATAGGGGGTAATGCTCATTTTTGCATACATAAAATCAGAGTCCACATCAAGCTGTATCATCATAAACCTGAGGATCTTCGATCCGGCAAATAGTCCTACAACGGTCCCCAGTCCGGTGACAAATATATTCTGCTGCTGAAGGATCCATCGTATCTTTCCGGTAGGAAATCCAAGCACCTTCAGCGTCGCGATCTCCCTTGTCTTTTCCGTAAAGGACATTATACCAAGATTATACATGACGACAACTCCGATAATGACAGCAATGACCATAATATACATTATATCGGCACTCATGCTTGCCTTTTTCTTGCGGTAAGCCAAAAGATATGCCTCCCTGGAAAAGACACTGGTTATTTCCTTCCTGTCAGTCACATATTCTCCCGGAACAGTCATCCCGGTATAGAGCAGGTTCGGCTTAAACTCCGCTCCCAGACTTTCAAGGAATTTTCTCGACATAGCAGCTCCCTGGGTCACAGGCGTCTTATATATAAGGCCCACACGCACTTGATAAACAGCCGGTTCTCCGGAAAATTTGAAGCTTATGACATCATCCTGAACGATCCCCAGAGCATCTGCAGCCTTATAGCTGATCGCGATACCGTAGTCAGGCAGCTTCACATACTCACCCTGCTCATTTTCAAAACGGTAAAGATTGCCTTCATCAGCTATAGAAATGTTATAAAGCAGAGAGGCATTTTTGCTGGTTATCTCCCCTTCTTTATTTTCTACCATCTGTCCATTATACTGTCTCGCATAGTCATATACCGTACCGTAGCCTGTGCCTTCCTCAAAGCCTACGGTATAATCCGCGGGTGTAAGCTCATCATACTCCCAGCTCTCGTTAAAATTTGACAGCTCATTAGCCCCGAAAGCTGTAAAAAGCAGCATCGTACATATTGTCACTCCAAGGATTCCCCCGGCTGTACGCATACGGTTGCGGTTGATGTCCCTGTAATTCCATCTGGTAGCAAAGTCAAGAAACTTCCAGATCGGAGTCTTCTCAAAAGCTCCCGCGCCCATGACGGCAGGCGGCTCCGGCCTTAAGATCTCCGATGCCCTCTGCACGAGAAGCTTCCTGCATGCGAAATAATTCGTAACGCCGGCCATCGCTGATATAAGAAAGATCATAAATACCACTTTGCCGGAAACCTCCATCCTTGAAAACGGATTGGAATAATATTCGTCCATAAGGCCATGGACATATGTTCCCAAAGTCCACCACCCTCCTATTGCTCCGGTTATACCACCGATCAGGGCTATAATGACCGAGTAGGACACAAAGTGCACCATAACGACAGGGCTTGAAAAACCAAGCGCTTTCAATGTACCTATGATGGTTCTCTGCTTCATGACAAGTCTGGTCATGGTGGTCAGTATGCCAAGCAAAGCTATGGCAAAAAACAAAGACGGAAACACAGTGGACATCATCTCATCAGATTCAAGATCCACCTGAATGGAATTAAACCCGCCTTCCTTCTGTTTGGGAGTGAAGCTGAGGCTCGTCTTGGATATCACCTCTCCGATCGCAGCCTTTACAGCATCGATCTGCTCCTTGTCAGCATCAGTTAAGAACAGCTGATTCTCTACTGCGGCAACATCAACGAATACCCTGTCATATGTAAGAACGTCACCGGGATATTCCCCCGAATCCAAAAAAGCAAAACCATAAGCGCCGTACTTAGGCTCGGTATAGGTATCATCTATCATGAAGTATAAATGCTCCGGCTGATCCACTATCCCGCGCACCTGCTCACTGAACTCCGTGCCGTCAAGGATGAGCTGCATCGAATCTCCTACATCGAGTCCCTGAACAGCGGCAAAATTACGGTCTATCCAGATACCGTTCATCCCGCCTTCAAAAGGTTCACCCTTAACCAGCAGCATTCGTGATATATCATTTTCATCTATGAAATTAAATTCCATTTTTTTCTCCGAACCATGTATCCTGGCCTTTCCCACCATCGTAGTCCGAAGCTCTGCATTCTTTACACCCGGGACACTGCGTATCGAAATAAGATCCTCTACGGTAAATCCCTCCGAGGCCATCTGCAGATCCGCAAAATTAGTTTCAAGGTAATATTCATTAACGGAGTTGCCTATTCCCGCAAGATCCGAGTCAAAAGCCTCCAGAATGAACATTGCGAGGAAGCACATGACAAATATCGCGAGAAACTGCACCAGATTGGTCCTCAAGTCTCTAAGAAGTTTTTTTCTCAGATTTTTTGTCATCTTCTCCTACCAGTTGAGTTCTTCTGCATCCTTGGGCTCTTTCACGATCACAACGTCCTCTACAGTACCGTTTTTGACCATGACCACCTTATCAGCTATATCTGCAAAAAGCGCGTTATGAGTGACCATCACTACTGTCTTTTTGTGTATCCTGCTCTGATCCTGAAGTATCTTCAGCACCTCTTTTCCTGTTTTGGTATCAAGCGCTCCAGTAGGCTCATCGCAGAGAAGGAGCCTTGGCATCTTAGCGATCGCCCTCGCGATGGAGATACGCTGCTGCTGTCCTCCGGAGAGCTGGGAAGGGAAATTATCCTTCCTGTCTGCAAGCCCTACCATGTCCAGAGCTTTGATCGGATCCATGATCTTCAGACCAAGATCACGCATCAGATCTACATTTTCATATGCTGTAAGTGTGGGAACAAGATTATAGAACTGAAATACTATACCGACGTCAACAGCTCTGAATTTACCGAGTCGTCTGTCATCAAAGGATGTGATATCTTCCCCGCCGAAATAAATCTTTCCGCTGGTAGCCCCATCCAGTCCTCCAAGCAGATTCAAAAGTGTACTTTTGCCGGCTCCGCTGGGTCCTAAGATCACTACAAGCTCGCCCTCCATAACCTCAAGATTGACGTCGTGCAGTGCCTCATATACGATCTGTCCGGTATGATATATTTTGCCTACATTTTCAAACCGGATCAGGGGGTCAGCGGATTCTGCGCCTTTATCTGCTTTATTATTATCTTCAGCTTTCTTTGATTCAGTGCTTTTTTCTTCTGTTTCTTTTGATTCTGTATTTCTTTCCGCGTCTTTTACTTCTGTATGCTTATCTTCTGCGTCTTTTGTTTCTGCTTTATTTTCTTCCGGGTCTTTTGTTTCTGTATGATTTTCTTCTATCTCTTTTTCTTCTTCGTTTCTATCTTCAGCCACGACTTTCACTCCAGTTTATTTTTAAATTAAAAGACTGCCGAACGGCAAAAAAATCGTGTGATATTATATCACAAACAAAGTATCCTTACAATACCCACCCCCGGTCAGATATCAAAAAGCCCAGTGAATCAAGCATGCATTTCCTATTATGCACGCAAGGCTTCTTTCATCGATCTGACAAATCTCCCCACGTGCTCCGGAGATTCGTTTTTATACTTTTCAAGCAGCTTGATTATGGCTGATCCCACTATGGCTCCGTCGGAAATACCGGCCATCTTCTTTGCCTGCTCCGGTGTGGAGATACCGAATCCTATGGCGCATGGAACGGAGGTATTCTCCCTTACCACTTTTATGATGGAATCCAGATCTGTAGTGATCTCACTTCTGGTCCCCGTTACTCCGAGACTTGATACGATATACAAAAACCCCTCTGCTTCGCGGGCGATCATGGCTATCCTTCCCTCTGAAGTAGGAGCTATGAGAGATATAAGATCTATATCATATTTATCGCATACAGGCAGAAATTCTTCTTTTTCCTCAAATGGCAGATCCGGCAAAATAAGACCATCCATCCCCGTATCACGGCAGGCAGACATGAAAGCCTCAGCGCCATATGAATATACCACATTTGCATAGGTCATAAATACCATGGGAATATCCGTCTCTTTCCTGATATCTCTTACGAGCTCAAAGATCTTGTCTGTCGTCACCCCGCCTTTAAGAGCTCTCTCGTTTGCCGCCTGTATCACAGGTCCTTCAGCTGTCGGATCTGAAAAAGGAATGCCAAGCTCAATAAGATCTGCTCCGTTCTTTACTGCTTCTAAGACTACCTTCTTTGTAGTATCCAGATCAGGATCCCCGCAGGTAATAAAAGGAATAAAAGCCTTACCGTTCTTAAATGCTCTTGCTGTCCTATTCATTGATGTCCTCTCCTCTGTATCTTGCGATAGAGGCACAGTCCTTATCGCCTCTGCCTGAAATCGTGACCACTATTATCCTGTCCTTCGCCATCTCTTTTGCAAGTTTCATGGCATATGACAATGCATGAGATGACTCTATCGCCGGTATGATGCCTTCTGTCTTTGAAAGGTATTCAAATGCGCAGACCGCCTCCTCATCTGTCACCGGCACATATTCTGCGCGGCCTGTATCATGAAGCCAGGCATGCTCCGGTCCTATCCCCGGATAATCAAGGCCTGCCGAGATCGAATATACCGGTGCTATCTGACCGTACTGATCCTGACAGAAATATGACTTCATCCCGTGAAAGATCCCCGGCTTTCCTGTAGATATTGTTGCAGCGGTCTCAAAGGTATCTATGCCGCGCCCTGCAGCCTCGCATCCTATGAGTCTCACATCCTTATCCTCTATAAAGTGGTAGAAGCTTCCCATGGCATTTGATCCTCCGCCCACACAGGCTATGACAGCATCAGGAAGTCTTCCCTCCTTTTCTTTCATCTGGGTTTTGATCTCTCTGGAGATCACCGACTGGAAATCCCTCACTATCGTAGGAAACGGATGAGGCCCCATCACTGATCCCAGACAGTAGTGAGTATCGCTGATCCTGGATGTCCATTCACGCATAGTCTCGGACACTGCATCCTTAAGCGTAGCCGTCCCTGATGTGACCGGCACTACCTCCGCTCCGAGCAGTCTCATTTTATAAACATTTAAGGCCTGCCTCTTAGTGTCCTCTTCTCCCATGAAGACTACACACTCCATTCCCATAAGGGCTGCAGCCGTGGCTGTAGCCACACCGTGCTGTCCGGCCCCGGTCTCTGCGATGAGCCTTGTCTTGCCCATCTTCTTTGCAAGCAGTGCCTGTCCCAATACATTATTTATCTTATGCGAGCCGGTGTGATTCAGATCCTCTCTTTTGAGATAGATCTTTGCTCCGCCCAGATCCTCAGTCATTTTACGGGCGAAGTAGAGCCTTGAAGGCCTTCCGGCATATTCGTTAAAGAGCTCTGTGAGCTCAGCAGTAAACTCCGGATCATCCTTGAATCTGTCATAGGCTTCTTCCAGCTCTATCACTGCATTCATCAATGTCTCAGGTATGTACTGTCCCCCATGGTCTCCGAATCTTCCTCTTGGATTAGTCATTTTTTACACCTCTTACAGCATTTACAAATTTTATCATTTTTAGCTCATCCTTTCTTCCGTCGGTCTCGATCCCCGAGCTCACGTCCACAGCATAGGGTGAGAGCCTGTCAATTGCCTCAGCCACATTATCCGGAGTCAGACCGCCTGCCAGATAATAAGGTCTTTTAACATCCGGCAAAAGACTCCAGTCAAGCTGCTTTCCTCCGCCTGCTCCCGAATCAAAAAGGATCATATCTGCCGGCGAAGCAACAGCCTCCTCAACATCTTCCGCATCATTAATACGGAAAGCTTTGATCACTTTCTTTCCGCTCCTGTCCTTAAGCCTCCTGATATAATCCGCGTCTTCACTGCCATGAAGCTGGACCGTATCAATTAAACCCTGATCGAGAAGCTCAGCTATTACGTCCATATCCTCATCGATAAAAACTCCGACTGAAGATATCCTCTGATCCAGCATTTCCCTTAGTCCAAAAGCCTGCTCAAAAGAAACATATCTCCTGCTCAAAGGATAAAATACAAAGCCTATATGATCGGGGACTAGCTTATTTACTGCCAATATATCACTCTTATTCGAAAGACCGCAAAGCTTGATCACAGTCATATCAGTCCCTTCAGCTCCTTCAGTTTATTTACTCTGTCCTCTGCTCTCATAAGTATCTCACCTACAAGCGCGGCATCAGCTCCGATATCTTCAAGCCTTGCCACATCTTCCCTGCACTGTACACCGCTCTCAGAAACAAAGACCGTATCGTCCGGGATAAGCTTTCTGAGCCTTGCGCTGTTGCCGGTATCCACGGAAAAATCCTTAAGATTACGGTTATTCACCCCTATGATGCGGGCTCCTGCCTCTATGGCAAGCCTTACCTCTTCTTCATCATGAGCTTCCACCAGAGCAGACAGTCCGAGGCTGTCACAGATCTCAATATAATTTCTTACAGTCTCAAAAGGTAATATGGAGCAGATGAGCAGCACTGCCTCAGCGCCCAGGATCTTTGCCTCGTATATCATATACTCATCCACGGTAAAATCCTTCCTGATACAGGGAAGTGAAACCTCTGAAGCTATCTCCTTAAGATGCGCATTATCTCCCAAAAACCATTTTGGCTCAGTCAGTACGGAGATGCAGTCTGCTCCTGCTTTTTCATAATCTTCAGCGATAGAAAGATAAGGGTAATCCTCGGCTATGATCCCCTTTGAAGGGGAAGCTTTCTTGCATTCGCAGATAAAGGAGATCCCCTGTTTCCTTAGCGCCTTCTCAAAAGCAAATCCTCCTTTCGGAAGCTCAAAAGCTT
>CADCRB010000084.1 GCA_902803745.1 uncultured Lachnospiraceae bacterium | reverse complement strand
CTGTTTAAAAGAATCTTGGAATGCAATCTGTGGTCCTCAAGGATCTCGCTGTGTTTGCAGCCGTCATTAACTGTCACAAACAACTGTTCCGGACCACCTATCCGAATGGCTGCGTTTTCTATGGATACCTTATTGTCAAAAATGAGTGAAATGACACGTATTGTACAGACAGAAAGAGGATTCAGCCGGTTCAGTAACGGATGCTGCCTTATCCGCTCCTGGATGATAAAGCTGGATCCGGATCCTTCAAGAAGCTTACGTATATCATCATCCGAACACTCCGCAGGTTCTACCACAATGATCCCCTCTCCGGTATGCGTATTGGTCGATGGTTTTATAAACAATGTCCCCTTATGCTCCCTGCATCTGTCGATCACATCCTCAACCGTGATGATGTTTCTTTCTTCATCGCAATAAAGTCCCTCTATTTTCAATGCAACCGTTTTAGCCTGCTTTACATCACTGAAGAAAAAATCATAATATCCTTTATTGGAAAGGCCATAGAATTGCTGTCCGTTATTCAAGTACGGAATGATTTCAGTATAATACAAATCATCCGGAATAAACCTGGGATCCATCCTATGATCCCGGGATCCGCTTAATTCAAACCAAAACTGTTTCGGAACGAAGCCAAACCTTTTCCAGTAAGGCACAACCTCCTGCTCATACTGCTCCCTGCGTTCCATTTCGCTCCAGCCATCTAATCCGATGGATTTCCATCTGCTCAGCGCTTCCCTCTCCAAAGCATCTTTCAGATACTGCTTTTTGGCTTTTATCGCACAGTCCACCGCTTCGATATAGTCTTTCTCAAAACTCATACTTTCTCCCTTCTCAGTTTCAGTGTTTTTCTATACTCTGCCAACACTATCTCCCTGCCGGTCGGATTTTCAAACCATGTTTCCTTCTGCGTAGAAGGGCCATATGCCGGAAACCATATAAGCTCAAAGTCCTTAAGTGAGCTCATCCGTTCCGAGATCAGCCTTGTGCGCGGGATGTGAAAGCCTCCGGTCAATATTCCTACCCTGAGTTTCCTTTTCTTGGAAGTTTCGCCATTTATGTCCGCTGCAGGCGACAGAGTACCGTTTGCCGAAAGCTCATGAAGGATTCCTGCTGAGTATTCCAGATTCTGTTTTGTATATCTTGCCCGGTTTTCAAGATAGATATCCGATTCCCCGACGCCATATTCCTTAAGTCGGCCTGCCATATACTCCGCCTCCGAGCAAAGTTCACTGCAATGAAGGTTCGCACCGCTGACTATATACTTCACCCCTGGATTCTTCCTCCCGATACTGATTGCGGCATCCACCTTGTATCCGCAGTTGCGGCTTCCCAGGATAATAAGGACGTCTATTTGGGCGTTTTCGTCATACGGGCCTTCAAAGATCAGCTGATTGATCTCAGGCAGGTTCTCCGCCCGCTCTTCCGGGTGTTCCGCAAATCGTTCGATCGTTTTCTCAATTTCACGAGAAAAATCATACACTTCAAAATCCAGCCGCTCGTCCTCCGTAACATCCTTCGACAGGTCAAAAAAGCATTGCATTTTGATCTTATGTAGCCAGGAGACCTTCTGGAAATAGTTGGGAATATGCCTGGTTGACATTGAATTCCTGTCTCTTTCTATGTATTTAAGCATGATCATTTCGGACGTAATAATCGTTTCCTCAGCCAACAGGAGCAGATATCGATAGTTGAAAAGACGGTCCTCACCAAAATCAACAGTCTCATCAAAGCGAAGCTTCGATTCTTCGATGATGCGTCTTTGATAAAACTTGTTGCAATTTGAATAAACCAGAAGGTGCCTTTTTCGTATGTATTCGTCCGCAAATTCAGAAACATTGTTATATATTCGGTTCTCAACAGTCCAGAATTCACTATCACCGGATAAATACGCGCGTTCTATCCCGAATACATAAAGACCCGCTTGATTCTCGAGAAGATCTCTGCTTTTCTTGAGGAACCCATTCTTCATGCAGTCATCGCAATCCAGAAATGCGACATATTCCCCTCGCGCAAGCTCCAGCCCTCTGTTTCTGGCTCCCGATGCGCCAATATGCTCGCTGTATTCTATGCACATGTTCTCCCTTAACTCTCCGTAGTCCCTTAAGATCTGCGGAGTAGCATCTTTTGAACCATCATCCACAACGATCAGCTCGCAGTCCTCCGGAAGCTGAGCGAGCACGCTGTCAAGACACTCCGCAAGAAATGACTCACAGTTATAGGCAGGGATTATGATTGATAATAAAGGTTTTATTATTTCCATAATAGTTATATATGGTTCAGGGCTTCATATGTATTTATGAACAGATCGCCTGCTACGCTTTTTTCTTTATTCGCAAGATCCAATAACTGGCTGACCATAGTCCTTGCAGAGCCCATCTCCGGTCGTTTTGAGAACTCTACGAGGAACCTGAACAGATCCTCGCGATTCCTGCGGTATTCATCAAGGTTGAAGCTTTCCGTAAAACCATCCAGTTTCCCGAGCAGATCCAGAGGAATGATCGTCTTCAGGCACCCGTAGCACACGCCGCAGTTTTCTCCTTTCCATCCAGTATCAAAACATACTGTAGCATGCTTCTTAAATACTGCATCATCAGCGATCGATCTGAGTTTTTCCGTTCGCCTTTCATTGTCACTGGACATATATACGAACGTCTCAGTGCGAAGGCTGTGACAAAGCAGTTCTTCGTAATTCTGTGTAGGGGCGAACAGCGATGCTTCGATCATGCCGCTTTCATGACCCGAAGACGAACTGATATACAGACTGTATAAATGCTCCAATGCCAGCGTGCAGGCAAAGAAACGGTACATAGCCATGTATATATATCCGCCTCGGTAATAATCTCTGTCAAGATTGGAATTCGTAACGATAAGCGGGTACCCTTTCTGCTCCGCTATCGTCTTTATCCTCTTAACAATAATACCTGTCGTATCATCTTCATCTTTAAAAACCGCTTCCAGTCTTCTGTCCATATCGTCCGGCTTAAAAAGAAATGAGCATGTATAGTGGGACAGGTGTGTAATCCTCATTTCTTTAGGTACAGCGTCAGAGCTGTAACTCTTTAGAGTATAGAAGGAGTCTACACCTCCAGACATTCCGGAAACAACAGCCCCCTCGCACCAGACATGCTCTGATGTCACAGGGCCTTTCAAAGCGATCGGAGCAAAACCCTTCTTTTCAAGTTCAGGCATCAGTTCATGTATGATCCCGTCATACAAAAGCTTTGACATCGGCACTTCAAATTCGATATCCGAACCGGATACCATAGCATACCAGAAAAGTCCCACGACAAATGCGTTACTCCGCTCACTGCACAGATATCTGCCATACTTTATTGGTACATCAAACCACAGCTCCCCTTTTTTCTTCCAAGATGCCGGCGGATAATCCTCGTCTGTAAGGAATACGGTATTCTGCTTTTGGGGAGTGATCGCCGCGACATAAGAGCGCGCCGTATCATCGGAAATACTGACCTTTGCCCTCAAATATGCACGGTCCCCTTCTTCTGTAATAAAGGGTTTTTCTATATGTATCATCTCATTCTCCAAAGCACTGATAATTAACCATATATAGAATAGTTTGAAACTATTATATACTCATATGTATTATGTATAAAGGCTCCCATTTCAAATTATGAACGAATTGTAAACACTCATTCAAAACCATCAGTTTTCAAAAATCTACTGCGGCAATGCAAAAACGCCGCAAAATTAACATTTGCGACGCTTTTCTCTCAAATTATGAACAATCTGTTAATAGTTGTAAAGCGACAGCCCCTTTATTTCTGTTTATGAGCTCACCTTCTTAAGTCAGTTTTCCTTTCTTTCTCCGAAAACAGATGCCTGACCTTTTTTATTCGGGAAGAAATACGCTGCAAGTTTTCTTGACGCTTCATCACGCCTGGGAATGATCACCTCTGTCTCTGAGGGATAATTGGCGACCGCCTGAAGGATTGCAAACCGCACCATATGAAACAGGTCTTTCTTTGCATCGGGTCCGCTGGCCGACATGAATTCCACACGTAATCTTCCTGATGAACACTTGTGGACCAAAAGCATTCCCGTGATCTTATCATCAGTCTGAACGGAGCATGACAGTTCCGGCTCAAACCAATCCATAGGCAGGCATGCCAAGTCCTCTACCCTTTCCCTTTGAGTATGGAAGATACAGTTCATAAGTCCGCGCCTGAAAGATCTGGTCATAAGCGTCCCCAGAGGACTTAAGTATTTAGGTGTCTTGCCTTTTTTGATCATATCAAGTCCTGAAAGCATCCCTACGGTGACTGTAAGTTCCTCACCCTCCTGCGCCTTAAGATCAAAGCCTGCACTTTTATAGACATCCTCCACACCTGAGACCTCAGCTTCGGGCAATAAGAACATACTCTTCTCGGCTTCAACTTCACGGATAGTGTCTCCGTATTCCGTAAACACTCCATTGCCGGCATCGGGATCATCCGCATGAAGCCAGGACAAGCGCGACAGAGTCGGCTTAGTCTCATCATTAAGATGCTTATACTCCCATACCATAGCCGCCGGCAGAACATCTTTGCCATCTTCGAGCGCTATGCAGTGATACGGCTGCCTGCCGATGTTCTCGGCTATATCCCCGGGGATGATATCCCTGAAATCATCTATATTATCTTCAGTGATCTCGATTACATTCATAATACCCTGTTTCTCCCGCATCAATCTATTTTTCAATCTGTGTAAGCGTCTTTATCGCAGCCTGTATGGCTTCATCATCCTTGAAGCAGCTGCAGGCGGTCTCCCGTAATAAGATCTTATCAGGAT
>CADCRB010000083.1 GCA_902803745.1 uncultured Lachnospiraceae bacterium | reverse complement strand
ATATCCATTCTCATCAAAAGTCTGTAAATGATAAAGCCCGCAAGCCATATGAACATATTGACAGGATCGAACCCCTTATCGGAGCTGTCGCGTTTCAGTATGAAATGATCAGTTATCTGTATGGCAGCCATCGGCGCGAATACGGATCCAATAAGATACAGAAAATCAGTTATATCATCCATCGGGAAAAATACGGCTCCAAGGGTTCCGATGACCGCGGTTATTATGGCGGCCCTTTTCCCGCTCACCATACTCTGGAAGGATTCGCTTGATATCCCGGCCGAGAAGGCATCCAGAAAAGTAGTCGTCACTGTGGAGAGAATTATTATCAGAAGTCCTGCCACTCCAAGCCCCGACCGCAGGATGATCTGTGCCAGATCACTCTCACCTGCAAATATAGCCGCACCCATACCAATGAAATACATCCAGCAGCTGACAAGCCCGTATACGCCCGCGCTTACAGCTGTCGACGCCACAGGCTTCTCTGCCTCTCTGGTGTAGTCGCTGATGAGAGGAAGCCACGATAACGGCATAGCGGCCGCAAGCTCCACCGCGGCTCCGAAGCTCATCACCTCATCAGATGAAACCTTAGCGCTCCCACTGAATATGACCGCACAAAGCACTACTGTAAGACCAAAGAGCAGGATCATGGCAGCCGTATTGAGCCTGCCCAGATTCTGTATTCCTATCAGGATCCATACGATAATAAGGGCACCTGTAAGGAGGCACCAGATCCATCGGCCTGCAGGAAGCACAGCCTCTGCAGACAGGGAACCGTCATATATCATGATGGCAGTCCACCCCACCAGCTGGAGCACGTTGAGGACCGCAAAAAACATGGATCCCTTCCTGCCAAAGCTCCCCTTCACCGTTTCCATGGCGCTCTTTCCGGTACCGGCACCGATAAGCCCTGCAGCGAAAAGTATCACGCATCCGATGAGATGCCCGAGAATAACAGCCGCAGCCCCCTTCATCATTCCCAATGAAGCGAAATAGGTACCGGTCTGTATCTCAGCCAGGGAAACACCCGCTCCAAACCATATGAGCGCATTTTCAAATACCGATGTCTTTTTCCCGGGAGTCATTGAGGACGCTCCTCCCCGGCTGTCTTAACTGAGTCAGAGATAACCGTTCCCATTGAATCCCGAAGGGCAAAGCCGTGATCCATGGGACCGCTCCCTGCGCCCAGATCGAGCATCGCAGAAAGCGCTCCGGAAATATATTCCTTGGCTCTTCCCACCGCATCCTCCATTGAGCAGCCCTTTGCGATATTTGAAGCTATGGCGGAGGAAAGAGTGCATCCCGTACCGTGGGTATTGGGATTGTCGATACGCTTTCCCCTGAACCATACGAGCTTCCCTTCGGAATAAAGAAGATCGTTTGCATCATTTACGGAATGTCCTCCCTTAAGGAGCACTGCTGAAGAATATCTCTCTCCAATCTCAGCCGCAGCCCTCTCCATATCCGACTCGTCTCCGATATTATCACCATACAGCACCTCCGCCTCAGGGATATTTGGCGTGAGCACCGCCGCGATCGGAAACAGATATTTTTTAAGCGCTGCTATGGCGTCATCCTTTATTAGACGGGCTCCGCTTGTAGATACCATTACCGGATCCACCACGATATTATCTGCCTTGTAAAAGGTCAGACGTTCAGCGATGGTCTCTACTATCTCCACTGAAGAAACCATACCTGTCTTCACCGCATCCGGTCTCAGATCGGTAAATACGCTGTCAAGCTGTAATGCCAGAAAGTCAGGAGGGACTTCATAGATTCCCTGAACCCCAAGTGTATTCTGAGCTGTAAGGGCCGTAATAGCACTCATGGCAAAAACGCCGTTCATCGTCATGGTCTTGATGTCGGCCTGTATCCCTGCACCTCCGCCGGAGTCACTGCCGGCTATAGTCAATACCTTCTTCATCTTCACTCCTCAATTTTGTGTATAAACAGTTTAATTTCTGAAAAGAGCTGCCAGATCCGACAGATCTTTGTAATCCGGCAGATACAGACCGGCGGCGGATCTCAGCTCGTCCTGTGTATCAAAGCTTGCTTCGTCATAAACTCCCACGGTGATAAAACCCGCGCTCCTCGCAGTCCTCAAGGCAAACAGCGAATCCTCAAAGACCAGTGTCTCCTCCGGACCGCTCCCTGTCTTATCCGCAGCCATCAGATATACCGTGGGATCACTCTTTCCTGCTCCCGCTTCATCCGTTGTGACAATACCACTGAAATAATCCGCTATCCCATGCTTATGAAGCGCCTTATCGACAAGGCTGTGCTCGGTCATCGAAGCTATCGCCATGGGTATCCCCTCTCCTTTCATCAGATCGAGAACATTCCTGATGTCCGGCTTTAATTCCACCTCTTCAGTATAGAAATGCTCAATGATCCTGTGCATCACTTCCATGAACTCCTCAGGAGTCAGAGTAAGAGAGTACTTTTTTATCATGTAATCTACAGTCTCGGGCACTGTCATGGAAAAAACTATCTGTCCAATATCCGGGTCTGCTTTTATTCCGAGGCTTTCAAGAAATATCACGGGAGCGCTGTTCCAGAAAGGATTCGAATCGGTTATGGTACCATCCAGATCAAAAACTGCTCCCTTTATCAAGACAGTCTCTCCTTTCTCACACTTTCAAGCAGCCTGACCGTGGCAGCTTTCGGATCCTCAGCAGCATAGATCGCGCTGACGACTGCCACTCCGTCTATTCCCGTTCCCTTAAGCTCTACGATATTATCAAGGCTGATCCCTCCTATGGCGACTACAGGTATGGATACCGCTTCACATATCGCCTTAAGTTCAGATAAGCTGACGTCATCGGCATCAGCCTTGGTTCCTGTGGAAAAGATCGATCCTACTCCGAGATAATCAGCTCCGTCCCTTTCAGCCTTAAGCGCCTGCTCCACAGTCTGCGCCGAAACCCCAAGTATCATGTCAGGACCTATGATTTCCCTGACTTTTGCGGCCTCCATATCATGCTGTCCGATATGCACCCCATCAGCTTTGCTCCTTACCGCTATATCCACATCATCATTGACTATAAAGGGTATCCTATAACTCTCACACAAAGCCTTGAGAGTCACTGCCTCCTGCAAAAAGCTCTCCTTATCAAGCTCCTTTTCCCGAAGCTGTATACATGTGGCTCCGCCGGCAAGCGCCTGCTCCGTAACTTCAATAAGCGTCCTTCCGTCAAGCCAAGTCCTGTCAGTTACCGCATATACCGGCAGCATATTTTTATCGAATCTCATATTTCGCGCCCTTCTCCAACTGTTCTCCGCTCATATTGCAGACAGCATCTATCAGATAATTACGATAGGTCGAATTTCCGTCCATCTTAGAAAGCCTGCTCTTCGCCACCTCGCCCGCAAGTCCCATGGCAATGGTCGCTGCACATACCGACTCAAATACATTATCCGGATCAGCCACGACAAAAGCTGTTGTCATGGCAGACAGCATGCAGCCTGTGCCCGTCACCCTGCTCATCATGGGATCCCCGTTTGTTATGCAGCAAACCTGCTCACCGTCCGTTATTATGTCTGTGGCTCCGGTAATTGCCACCACAACTCCCATATTTCTTGAGAAGGCTTTGGCAAATGATATGGCACTGTCGATATTTGAAGCGTTTACCTGATCTGCAGCATCTGCATCCACTCCTCTGGTGGTACTGCTGCCTCCGTATAACGCCTTTATCTCAGAAATATTCCCCCTTATCACTGCAAGATTCAATTCATCTATTAGCCTTAATGCAGT
>CADCRB010000082.1 GCA_902803745.1 uncultured Lachnospiraceae bacterium | reverse complement strand
CGAATACAAACGCGCGATACATACAGCGCACTATACGGAGCTTTTTGCCGAAAAATTCGGTTATGACAGGGTTTTATTGAAAGGACTCGGCTTCTATCACCGTATCGGCGTTCTTCTGGAGGATGATGATACCTCACTCACCATGCGTACCGTAGCGCTTGCTCTGGAGCAGGGCTTTCCGGATGACATCATTGATGCCCTTAAGCAGTACGGAGAGGCAGCCCCGGGCAAGAAGGTCTCAGCAGAAGTATCCATTACCATTATAGTTGATACAGTAATAATCAGCCTAATGAATGAATACGCTAAAGGTAATGATAATATTGACCTGAATAAATTCATAGACCGTACAATACTCGGATTGTTTTCCGGCAGAAATGCTATGCTGAAACAGTCTGCCATTCCCTACAGTGATCTCGAAGAAATACGCAGACATCTGAAGGGCGAAGGAATTTATTATGGTTTTCTCCGTTGAAGTTGATGAAGGCATAAATATCCCCTGTATATCAGTCAGTGATATTTTCAGGCAGACTGCGCTTGAAGCCTTAAGATTCACTGATTGTCCATATGAATGCGAGGTCAGTCTTACGATCACCGATGATGATACGATAAGGACAGTAAACAAAGAATACAGAGGGATCGACAAGGCAACGGATGTTTTGTCTTTTCCGTTTTTGGAATTTAAGGCACCGGGTGATTTCAGCGGTGTTTCAGAATTGGATCCTGACAGCTTTAATCCGGATTCGGGAGATCTTATGCTGGGCGATATAATGATCTCTGCGGATCATGTAATAGCCCAGGCAGAGGAATACGGGCATTCCGTGAAAAGAGAATTTGCTTTTCTAATTGCTCACAGTATGTTACACTTGCAGGGGTTTGACCATATTAAGGCCGATGAGGCGGCAGAAATGGAAAAAGCCCAGAATGAAATATTAGAAAGACTTGGGATAAGGAGATAGGTCTTGATTAGAAAGAGAGGAAGGGCGCTTGTTTTATTACTCAGTGCCTGTATTTTTGTTGGTTGCGGGAAACAGGCGCCTGTATCGCCAGATACATCAGTAGAGTCCGGAACCGAGGAAGTCGAAGACAGCGAGGCTTATGAGAAATTTGAGGAGTCGGTATCGGCCTCTGATGTGGATGCTCCTGAATCACAGCTTCCCGCCGAAAAAGGATATATCTCCTCATATGGAGCGGAAAGGGAGCGTGAGGGGGATAATGTACGCAGCTATCTGTCAGGGAAAATGGTTCCTAAGGAGATAGGAGACAGGAGACCTGTCGCCATTATGCTCAATAATATTGAAGACGCTATGCCTATGAGCGGTGTCAGCTATGCGGATGTTCTTTATGAGTGCGTGGTAGAGGGAAGTCTTACCCGCATGATGGGTATTTTTGAAAACTATGATGATCTTGAGAAGATCGGCTCTGTAAGATCCTGTCGGAATTATTTTGTTTACTATGCCCTCGAATTTGATTCCATATACTGTCATTACGGACAGTCTTCCTATGCACTTCCATTGTTGGAGCAGGACAATGTGAATAATCTGTCGGGACTTGCGGCTATAGGAGACACTGTTTTTTACAGGACTACAGACAGAGTAGCTCCACACAATGCCTATGCTTCGGCAAAAGGTATAAAAAAAGGCATAGAGGAGATGGGCTACAGAGATACATATAAGGAGGATTATACCGGTAAATTCACTTTTGCCAGGGATGGTGATCCAAATGATCTTTCTGAAGCGCAGTCTTACAGCGCTACACATATTGAGCCTGGATATAAGATCAACAAACCGGTTCTCGAGTACAATGCAGAAGATGAAAAATATTACCGTTCGCAATACGGAACTGAGCACGTGGATGATCTTAACGGAGAGCAGCTTTCCTTTGATAACATCATTCTGCAATATTCCACATGGGAACAGATAGACGATAAGGGATATCTTGGTTTTGACTGTCACGGCGGCGGTGAAATGAAATTCATCACAAAGGGAAAGGCTGTGGACGGAACCTGGCTGTCACTTGGCGGGGAGCAGGGCGCCGTGAGGTACTTTGACTCTGATGGAAAGGAGATAGTCTTAAACCAGGGTAAGACTCTTATAGAGATTATTCAGAATACCGAGGGCGACAAGGTTGTAATAAAGTAAATGTCAAAGCCCGTAAACAGTAAAAAGAGCAATTTTATCGTTCAGGGCGGCCTGCTTGGGATGGCAGGTATCATCACCCGTATCATAGGCATGATATACCGCATCCCGGTGACAAATATCATCGGGGATAAGGGCAACGGATATTATGCCTCGGCATACTATATCTATAATATCATGCTGCTGATATCATCCTATTCACTTCCCCTTGCTATTTCCAAGGTAGTATCGGCAAGACTCTCAAAGAGACAATACAGGAATGCATCAAAGGTCTTCAAAGGAGGCCTTATTTTTGCATCTATAACCGGAGGGCTGGCGGGGCTTGTGGTTTTGTTCGGGGCAGATATCCTTGCCGATTTTCTGGCGGAGCCATTATCTGCTATAGCTCTCAGGATTTTTGCGCCTACACTTCTGATCGTAGCAGTCATGGGAGTCTTTAGGGGATATTTCCAGGGAATGGGCAATATGGTGCCTACTGCTGTATCCCAGATCATAGAGCAGATCATAAATGCCATTGTCAGCATAATAGCTGCAAGAGCTCTTTTTGATTACGGCATAAAGACCGCTGCCCTGCTCAGGAATGAGGATCTGTCCTTTGCCTACGGAGCTGCCGGAAGCACGCTCGGGACCAGCGTCGGAGCCTTTGCAGCGCTTGTTTTTCTTGTCGGTCTTTATTTTCTTGTAGCAGGCAGGCTAAGAAGAAAATTTGCCGATGATGAAACGGTCTTTGAGGAAAGCTACAGGGCGGTTATGGGCATAATAATGCTGACAGTTTTTCCTGTGGTGCTCTCTACTGCAATATATAACATCAATGATATCCTCGATAATTATTTTTTTAATCAGATCATGGAGCATAAGGGCTTCGGTGTGGAAAAAACAGCGATCTGGGGTGTCTATACCGGTAAGGCAAAGCTTTTGCTGAATGTTCCGATCGCCCTGGCTAATTCCATATCCGCTTCAGCTGTACCGGCTCTGGCCTCCTGCGTAGCTTCGGATAATATGAAGGGGGCAAGAAAAAGGATAAGTGCAGCTATGAGATTCACCATGATCATATCCTTTCCGTGCGCGGTAGGATTGTTTGTTTTGGCAGATCCTATAATAAATCTCCTGTTTTCGGGTGAGACTGTGCTGGCAGCAGCTTTGATGAGAGCCGGCGCGGTGACTGTTATGACCTATTCCGTATCAACTCTGTCTAACGGAATGCTGCAGGGGATCGGCCGTATGAACCTTCCTGTAAAAAATGCGGTCATATCACTTGTGCTCCATCTTATATCACTGATCTCGCTGATGTATTTTACGGATATGGGTATATATGCAGTTGTGATCTCGACTATAGTATTCTCATTGTGCATGTGTTTTCTTAACAGCCTCTCACTCAGACATACCATCTCCTACAGACAGGAGAAGGGCAGGACCTTTGTAATCCCGGCGATTTCATCTGCTGTTATGGGTGTTGTCATCTTCATTATCTGGAAGATTTTGTCATTTTTTACAGGATATGTCCTGCAGACAATGCTTCCTATTACGGCAGGCATTGTAGTATATTTTATCTGTATTCTGAAATTCGGTGCCGTGAGGGAGGATGAACTGTATGATATCCCCATGGGCGGCAAGATCGTCAGAATGGCAAAGAGTTTTGGATTTTTGTAAGGAGCTGGCTTGGATATCGCTATAATAGGCGCAGGCGCATCCGGACTTGCGGCGGCTGTGACTGCAGCAAGAGCAGGCGCTTCTGTCACTGTCTATGAGCATAAGGAGAGCGCTGCAAATAAGATCCTGAT
>CADCRB010000081.1 GCA_902803745.1 uncultured Lachnospiraceae bacterium | reverse complement strand
GAGAGGATGGGATTCGAACCCATGTGGCGTTGCCGCCAAACGGTTTTCAAGACCGCCTCGTTATGACCGCTTCGATACCTCTCCAAAGCACTGTCACTCAATAATAGCGCCCGCACTTTAAGCGAGCGCAACTGCTATCATAGCAAATACGCTCGTCCGTGTCAATAAATATTTTAAGTAGTTTTTACGTGGTTTCCTGTTCCCTATTCAGGCAAATGATTTTGGCAAGCTCCATATCCTCGGGAGTTGTTATTTTTATATTGTCATAAGTGCTCTCGACAAGTCTAGCATCAACATCCGCATACATCTTTGCTACCATAGTATCATCTGTCACGCTTATCCCCGCCGTCTTCAATCTGTCTTCATCATCGAGCAGACGCCGGTACGCATCTCTTATCAGCATAAATTCAAATGTCTGAGGAGTCTGCACCATCCAAACATGTCCTCTGTCAGGAGTACTTTGCACCATACTGTCATCATCCGATATCTTTATCGTATCCTTTGCTTTTACCCCTGCCACAGCCGCTCTGTATTTCTTTGCATAATGAAGACATCTCTCCAAAGTATATGCAGTTGCAAACGGCCTAGCCCCATCGTGAATAAATACATAATCCGTGTCTAAAGAAAGCGTCTCCAATCCTTTAGCAACAGAATGATATCGTTCCCTGCCTCCGGCAACTACCGCACTGATCTTGTGAAATCCATACAGATCCACTATATCGTTTTGCACCCTGTCTGTATGTTCTGCATCTGCAACAACAACTATCTCATCGATAAACTCAGCATCTGAAAAAGTCTTAAGTGAATAATAAAGGACCGGTTTACCGTTAAGATCAATGTACTGTTTCGGGATCTTATTTCCCATCCTCCTGCCTGTACCACCAGCCAGTATTACCGCCGCACACTTCATATCTCATCACTCCTCAAATGAAATATCTGCATCCGTGACATCAAAAACACTGAAATACTCATCCGAATATACAGGATCTTTTTTTTCATACATATCAAGCTCCTGCGAGGTAAGCACCAGAAAAGCCCTGTCATGCTTTCCGCCAATGAGACGCTTATCCGTCAGCCACCGAAATACTACTGGTCTGTCAACGTTAGGATCAAGCGAGGTCATATTTATCGTCCCGTCAGACATCTCCGTTGTAATATTTGCATTCCAGAAGGTCGCATAGCCATAGTCATACCCATTCTCTTTCAAATAATTGATATAGCCCATCCTCTCCCCGTTTGCAGAAGTCGACAGAAGATGTAAATATCCGTTAGCGCCGGCGAGAAGAAAAAAGATGATAACTGCTGCACCCGCGATCTTTTTCCATTCCTTATCCTTAAGGCATATCTTATAGACCAGATCTATCAGCATAATTGACGGAACCATTCCAATAGCGATATATCTGTCCGCATATTCATCATTTTGTCCCGTTATCATCAAAAAAGTATTAAGCGCAAACGTTACAGCAGCAAAATAATACATAAATCTCTGCGTCTCACTCATTTCGGTACGTTTTGCAAAAAGAAGGAAGAAAGAGCTTAAAAACAATATCATCATCAGGAATGCCAGCGCATTGCACATACCGCCGAAACTTATGAAATACTCACCTATGGAATAACCAAAAGACGCCAATATGCTGTCTATAGCCCATTCAACTTTTTCAAAGGCAAATTGGATGAACGAAACATTTCCATATGAATGAAATGTATATATATTTGAAAGGATCCTTTCATTCACAAGATATCCTGCAGCGGATCCGATCACAGCAGATCCGGAAGCGATCAGGGTTTTCTTTTTGCCTTTATCAAAAAGAACTGCCGCAAGAGCCGCAAGGAAAAGAGGCACAAAAGTATATTCAACCGATCTCGCCCCGCCAAGTCCGGCAACAAAAGAAAACAGCGCAAGGATCAAGGGTACAACTGTTTTTCCTTTTCCATTATTTATCATCCCGAGCAATGCAAACGAGACAAAAGAAATGAACACATGCGGAATATAATACATCTTAAGACCGAAGAACTGCCACGGATTTGCAAAGGGCATAATGAGTATGAAAGCTGTAAGATAAAACCATTTTGCTTCATACTTCCACGCGTAGGGTATCATAAGATATGACAGAACATAAAGAAGCATCATTATCGTTCCTCCTGCTGCTCTCACGAGACTCCAGGAAGAAAAGAAATAAAACATCGGAGCAAAAACAAGATTTGTATTAAAGACTCTGAGTTCTGAGGAATAATACCAGTTCCGTGAAAGAATCCCATGCTCCGACGCAAGTATCCTTGCAAGCACAAGCTCCGAAGAATCATCTGAATTAAGGAATCGGTATCCGTTATGAAGGATAAGGACATTGTAGCAGAGGATGACAAATAAGATCATAATAATCCCGAAAAGCCTGCTCCGGTCTTTAAATAAATCCTTCATCCTTTCGGTCATCAATCTCCCATCCTGTCTGTCGCTGTTTCGACATCATCCGCCAGACCGTCCCATATTGCCTGATCTATTATATATCTTGGTCTGTGTTTTATTTCTATATATGCTTTCCCCACATACAATCCCACCAGACCGTTTGTAAGAAGATTCATTCCGCCTATGAGACAAAGAAGTGCGACGGTCGTTGTCCATCCCTGTACTACCATTCCCCTAGCCCAGTCTATCATGGATAAAACAAAAATTATCAGAGCCAATATGCAAAAGAGGAATCCCAGCACCACAATGAGCTCCAACGGCCTTGTGCTCATGGATGTAATACCGTTTAACGCAAGGCTCAGCATCTTTTTTACAGTATATTTTGACTGTCCTCCTGTCCTGTCCTTTACATCAAAATACACAACCCCGGATCTAAACCCCATTGTCGGGATCAGTCCTCTCAGGAAAAGATTTGACTCGGGATAATCAGAAAGGGCGTTCAATGCCTTTTTGGACAATAGCCTGTAGTCAGCACTATTGGGGATCACATCTGCGCCGAGAAGTTTCATAAGTTTGTAGAAGCCTTCAGCTGTAAATTTTTTCCCGGCCTTATCAGTATCCCTGTCGTTTCTTATGCCATACACTACATCACAGCCCTCCATATATTTTGCGATAAAATCATCTATAGCTTCTATATCCTGCTGGAGATCCGCATCTATCGTGACTACACAGTCTGCAATATGCCTTGATTCAAGCATACCCGCAAGTATAGCATTCTGATGACCGTAGTTTCGGCTGAATTTCAATCCCAGTATTTTATTGTCTGAAGATGAACGTCTTGCAATTATATCCCAGGTTGAGTCTCCGGATCCGTCATCCACGCATACAACGCGGCTGTCCTTATCAACCTTTCCGTCACTGACAAGACGCGCCAGTTTCCCAGTGAGTATATTAAGAGATTCCTCCAATATTTCCTCTTCGTTATAGCATGGAATTACAATATACAATTTGGGTATCATTTCTCTCATGGTAAACTCCCGATCTTTTTGAGGTATCACAATATATTTAATCCGACCTGCTTTTGTCCGATCAAACAATCAGTTCTTTTTCATAATTTCAGATTAGGTACCGCATTTAAATTAAGCCCTGCCGTCTTTCCCTTCAGGCTTTCAAAATAAGCTGCTCCGGCGATCATAGCTCCGTTATCAGTACAGAGTATCGGTGACGGTCTGTAAAACATAATTCCCCTTTCGCTGCAGGCTTCCTGCATCGCGTTTCTCAGTGCAGTATTCGATGCGACTCCTCCCGCTATGGCAAAATGCTTTACCCCATACCTGTCTGCCGCCTTCATAGAATTTCCGACCAGCACATCCACAACCGCTGCCTGAAACGAGGCCGCAACATCCCGTGTGTTCACCTTCTCCCCCTTCATCTCGCAGGAATTAAGGTAGTTCAGCACGGCGCTTTTTAATCCGGAAAAAGAGAAATCATACTCTTCTCCGTCAATATGAGCCCTTGGAAAGGCTATGGCCTCAGGATCACCTTCTCTCGCGGCCTTATCTATCTTAGGACCCCCGGGATAGCCAAGACCAATAGCTCTGGCCACCTTGTCATATGCCTCCCCTGCCGCATCGTCCATAGTCCTGCCCAGAACTTCATATTCACCATAATCCTTCACATTTACAAGATGAGTATGTCCTCCGGAAACGACAAGGCACATAAACGGCGGCTCCAGTTCGGGATATTCAATATAGTTTGCAGAAATATGACCTTCAATATGATGCACAGGTATGAGCTTCTTCCGACAGCCATACGCAAAGGCCTTCGCATAAGATACCCCGACAAGGAGCGGCCCCACAAGTCCGGGTCCGTATGTCACGGCAACCGCATCTATATCCTGCATATCTGTGCCGGCCTGCTTCAGCGCTTCTCCCACTACCTGAACGATCACTTCTATATGCTTTCTGGAGGCTATCTCCGGGACCACACCTCCATATATCGTATGAGTGTCGATCTGGGAAATAATAACGTTTGACAATACTTCACGGCCATTCTTTACCACAGCCGCTGCAGTCTCGTCACAGGAGCTTTCTATGCCCAGAATAACCGCATCACTCACTCGTCTTCTCCTGCCAGAACCCATCCGAGTATCTTCCAATGACCCTCTTCGTCCTGCCTCAGTATAAAATGCTCCTTAACGACATCGATCACTCCATTTTCCCTTACGCTAAGAGAAAGGTATAACGATGCCATAGATCCATATTCATTGTTTTCATATTTCACATCTGTGCTTGAAGAAACCGAATAGCTGGAAACGATCTTATTTTTGTCTCTGTATACGGCTATCTCCGAACGAAGGGCATCATAGAAATCATCAAAGCTCTGATTCGCTACAAGTTCATCATCAAAAAGCTGCCTCATCTGAACCGCCAGATCCTTTATCTGATCCTCGGTAGTATCAGAAGCATAAAAACATTTCGTGATCTCGCCATATTCGGAAACCACAGTTCTGGGAGTTGAAGGATAAGCCGTATCATAATTTTTAGCCAGCTGTTTTGTAGCTGCGGTGATCTGTACGCTGTCAGCCTGCTTATCAGGAGTGTTTATCGCGAGCAGAAATATAGCGAGCACAGCAGCTGCCAATATGACAAGTCCTATTATAGTATTCCTTGTATTATTCTTCTTCATAGTTCAGCTCCTTATGCCTTCCGTCCCTGGAGGCAGCCGTCTCCGGGAATATCTCTCTTGCCGTATGCAGAAATTCCCTCGGATCTGTAAGTGAAGGGCTGTAATGGGTAAGCCATAATTCTTTTACCCCGGCATTTTTCGCGATCTGCGCCGCCTCCGAAAACATCATATGCTTCTTTTCCCTTGCCTTCACCTGATCCTCCGGATTACCGTACATTCCCTCGCAGATAAAAATATCCGAACCGGCAGCATTCACTTCTATAGACTTTGCAGGTCTTGTATCTGTGGTATAGGTCACCTTCAGACCGCGCCTTTCCTCTCCCATGACCATGTCCGGAGTAAAGACCCTGCCGTCATCTCCTTTGCATATATTCCCCTTCTGCAGCGGGTTCCAGAATTCAAGCGGTATATCCAGACGTTTTGCCTCATCAGCGTTAAACTTACCGGCTCTTTTCACGCTGACCGAATAGCCGTAGCATGTCACATTATGATTCACCTTGAACGCCTTCACGTGCATACCGAAGACATCAAATCCTTCTTCACTCGCCGAAAGCTCCATAAGCTTTATATCAAACGGAAGGCCCTGCGCAATAATAAGAAGCGATCTGACGATCCTTTCAAGCCCCTTTGGTCCAACCAGGAGTACCGGATCCGTCCTGTCAGAATTTGCCATTGAAAGCATCATCCCCGGCAGTCCGCTGATGTGATCTGCATGATAATGCGTAAATAATATGGCATCTATCCCCTTTGGAGAAAGAGCTTTCTTTCTCATAGCGCACTGTGTTGCTTCTCCGCAGTCTATAAGGATCCCTTTTCCCCCAAACCTGAGCATCAGGCTCGTAAGATATCTGTACGGCAGAGGCATCATTCCGCCTGTTCCAAGGAGCGTAATATCAAACATCAGAGGCTTCCCTTTTCCAATATATCATTGCATCTTCCTTTGGTGAATCATAGAATCCGGGTCTTATTCCCTCGGAAACAAACCCCAGCTTTTCATACAGTTTTATAGCAGGAAGATTTGATCTTCTGACTTCCAATGTAAAATTCCTTACACCTATAGCCCTGCTTTCCTGCATAAGATATCTTAGCAGGTGCTCTGCTATTCCCTGATTTCTGTATCCGCTGTCAACCAGCACATTGGTTATATCCCCGTCCCCGCACATATTCCGTATACCGGCACAGGCTATCATTTCGTCTTTCTCCGTATTCCTCGCCACCACGTAAACAGCATAATCACAGCACAAGGATTCCCTGAAGTCATCAGCGCTCCATGCATCGTTCCCGAATATCGCGCTTTCCAGCTCAGCCGCTCTTTCGCAGTCATCAATTTTCATACGTTCAAATGTTATCATTCAGAGCCTTTTCACGCTCCCTCTCTGCCTGTGATGTCCTGAGATATACCGGAACAAATCCTGCAGCATCAGTATATCTGCCTGTTCCATAGTATTTTCCGGCAAGCACGGCAACACTTGAAGCCCTCTGGAGTCTGTGACTTGCGGGTGCAAGCTCAAACTGTACCTTACAGGTTTCTATAATCTGCTCCTCAAAGCCCCTTACTCCGTCTCCGAGAAACACCGTCTTTTTACCTCTGGAATTAACATCTGCGATTATGTCAGTCAAAGGAACAGCGCATTGATCCCTTATCACTCTCAGCTCATCTTTTTCAAAAGAATAAATACCCGTGTATGTCTCATTCCTTCTCGCATCCATCAATGGTACGATATATCCGTCATATCCTGACATGTTGCAGGCAAGAGCATCTACTGTCGGTACCCCTATCAAAGGTTTCTTTATCGATTCAGCGAGCCCTTTTGCGGTGGCGGCCCCTATCCTTAACCCTGTGAAAGAGCCGGGACCTGAAGTTACTGCTACAGCATCCATTTCATCAAGAGTCAGCCCTGAAGCGTTTATTGCCTGATCCACCATTGGCAGCAGAGTCTCCGAATGCGTAAGCTTATTGCAGACAAAAAACTCTGCTCTTATCACATCCTCCGACAGGATCGCGCAGCTCGCGGCAAGTCCCGATGAATCAATCGCCAGTATGTTCATCTTCCACCTTTACCTTACGGTGATCAAAGCCCTTCTCTATATCCTTCTCCAGAGTTATCCATATAGCCTTCTCCGGTATGATATCCCTTATACTATCCGCCCACTCAATGAGCGTCACTCCGGCTCCGCTGATACAGTCGTCAAAGCCCGTTTCCTCTATCTCAGAGGGATCGTTTATTCGATAAACATCAAAATGATAC
Source organism: uncultured Lachnospiraceae bacterium (assembly GCA_902803745.1). Lineage (GTDB taxonomy): Bacteria > Bacillota > Clostridia > Lachnospirales > Lachnospiraceae > NK4A144. Next base: position 4,337 of record CADCRB010000081.1, on the reverse strand, counting down.
AGCGGAAGCCTTCCATCATCATACTGCTGTACTATGGTATAAGTCGGAGAGCTCACAAGACCTGTTATTCCGAGTCCGGCAGCAAACCCCTTGGCAAATACGGTCTTCCCGGTGCCAAGATCTCCGGAGAGCGCTATTACCGTGCCCGCACTACAGGTCTCACCCATTTTTTTTGCAAGCTCAAAAGTCCCCTTTGGAGACTCTGTTTCAAAAACCTTCATAACACTTTATTTTCGCTTAAATACTGTAAACTGTCAAACAGTATTCCCCTTTAATACATTTCTTAAGGGCTTGTAAATCAGCATGGAAATAATGACTGAGCATAGTCCTTTTGCGACCGTAAACGGAAGATTGAATATGAGAAGACAATCCCAAAGATCATCAACCGAAGGCAGTATGAGCTGATATGCGCCTATTATAGCTTCCATCGGCATAAAGTTGGTGTAGATGGGATAAACAACGTAGTAGTTTGTAAAAAGAGAAAATATACCCATTAATACCGCACCGGCCACAGATCCGATAAGGGCACCTTTCTTCGAATGCATTTTTCTGTATACCGCACCGGCCGTTATGACAAAGCAGGCTCCAAGAAGAAAATTGGACAGCTCTCCTACTCCTCCGGACTGCGTATTCAGCAGATGTATCAGATTCTTGATAAGGCATACTGCAGCCCCCCAAAGCGGACCATAAGCAAAAGCAGCCAGCAGAGCCGGGAGCTCGGAAAAATCCATCTTGATAAATGGCGGTATCAAAAATGGTATCGGGAATTCCAGGAACATCAGAACATAAGCTGCTGCCGACAGCATTGCAGTACCGGTAAGTTTTCTTAATCTTGTATTCATTTCTTCCTCCTCTTTTAAGCGCCAGATTATATCTGACTTAGTCTGACCGGATGATACTGCAAGTCGCTGCTCCTCGACTTTGAACAGTATCATTCTCCTCAATAAAAGACCCCGGGATACCCCGGGGTTCACTAAACAAAATAAATGCGTATAAACGCAATTATCTCTTCTCCCATCCAGACTTAAGGCTTATACTGCTGCCTAACACTGTCGGTTCCGGAATCTGACCGGATCCTGCTCTGTAATACAGAGCTCGCGGACTATACCGCCGGTAGGGATTCTCACCCTGCCCCGAAGAATACTTATTTTTTTATTATTCAAGCAGAGATATCCAGATTCATTCCGGGGAGAAGCTGCTGATCCATCTTCTTCCTGGCCTTCATATAAGGACTCTCCTTTTCATGACTATACTCGATCTTGGTATTGGTCTCACCACCCGATACATACGTCCTGCCGCACTCTGGACAGATAGCTGTATGGATCGAAACCGAAGCCTGCAGAACCTTTCCTCCGTCCTTGGCTGCCTTCTCATAGGCATTAGCCACATGCTCCTGCTCATGAGCTCTGACTCTGTTACCGGCTTCAGTAGGAGAAATATGCTGCGCGCTCTTAAATGACACCATTTCGTCAGAACCGTCCTGGTACTTCCTCTCCTTACAGGTCTGGCATTCTGCAGGGGATACTCTCTTGCCCGGCTTTATCTCCGTTGACTCACCGGGATTGACAACAGGCTTTGCTTCCTCAGCCTTGCCTACTGCCCCTGACGCACCAAAAGCACCGGCAGCACCCTGTGCTCCGATGTCCGATCCTCCGCTCATACCGGGACCCATGCCCCAAATGCCGTAAGTACCGAATGATCCGCTCCCACTTATAGGATTGATCATATGATCACCGCCTTTCAGACCGCCTGATCATCAGTAGAACCTTATCCTGCTGATGACCTTTCCAAATGCTTTGGCCTTCGTATTAAACTCCTCTTCCGAAAGCTCCGGTGTAATAAATGCGATCTCGTCTTCAAGTTCGCCTACTGATATTGTATCAAGAAATCCATCTGGTGAAAAGACCTTATTTGCATTTCCTTCATCCTCTGTAAGGATCCTCACCAGATATTTCCTTCTCACACTGTCATTCGAGGCAAGCACCAGTTTTTCGTCATGTTTCCAGCCGCAGTACGCCCTCTTACCGTCATGACGCGCCGCTCCTATCACATCAGCCACTACTGCTGATGCCGTTGGCAAAGATCCCGCTCCGGCGCCTGTAAATACAGCATCACCAAGCATGTTCCCATGTACATATACGGCATTCATTACACCGTTTATGGGATAAAGGGGATGCGAGGGATCAACCAGAAAAGGCGCCACATAAACCCGTACACCGTCTTCAGTCCTTTTCGCCTCAGCAAGAAGCTTGATCGCGTATCCTAATGTCGATGCATATCTGATGTCCTCAGCCGTGATCTTTCTTATTCCCTCTGTATAAACATCTTTATAATCTACCGAACTTCCAAAAACTATGGATGCAAGAATCGCTATCTTTCTCGCAGGATCAAATGCGTCTACATCCGCACTCGGATCACGCTCCGCAAAGCCCTTTGTCTGGGCCTGCTTCAAGGCCTTTCCAAAGCCGGTTCCGTTTTCAGCCATCTCGGTAAGGATATAATTTGTCGTTCCGTTCAGTATACCGGTGATACCGTCTATATCGTCTGCAGTAAGGCAGTCATTAAGTGCCCGTATTATCGGTATTCCACCGCCGCAGCTAGCTTCAAAGAAATAGTTAACATCATTCTCACGGGCAGTCCTCATAAGCTCCAGGCCATGCTCTGCCACCAGCTCCTTATTTGAAGTGCATACATTCTTCCCTTCTTCGAGGCATCTCATTGTAAAGTCAAAAGCCGGATTGATCCCTCCCATTACCTCTATCACGATCTTTACTTCGGGATCATTGATGATATCCTCAAAGTCATGTGTGAGCACCTTCTCCACAGGGTCTCCGGGAAAATCCCTGAGATCCAGCACATACTTTACCTCGATCTCCTGCCCTGCACGCTCGTTCACCAGTCTTCCGTTAGAATGGATCACATTATATACTCCGCTGCCTACGGTACCGTATCCAAGTATTGCTGCCTTGATCATTACTGTTTGTTATCCTCTTTCTTTTTTGTTGCCATCCACTTCAGATAGGCATTAATGAACGGATCTATGTTACCGTCAAGAACCGAATCCGCCTGTGCTATCTCACAGTCAGTCCGAAGATCCTTTACCAGCTGATAAGGCTGCAGGAAATATGATCTTATCTGAGATCCCCACGCATTATCCTTTACCTCGCCTCTTATTTCGGAAAGCTTCTCTGCATTGTTTTCCTTGGCAAGCATATAAAGCTTGGACTTTAATATCTGCATAGCCTTGTCCTTATTCTGGAACTGGCTTCTCTCATTCTGACAGGTGACCACTATCCCTGTGGGAAAGTGCGTGATGCGGATCGCTGATGAAGTCTTGTTAATATGCTGTCCGCCTGCTCCGGAGGATCTGTAGGTATCTATCCTGATATCATCAGGCTTGATCTCTATATCTATATCATCCTCTATATCAGGCATAACATCGACCGAAACAAAGGATGTCTGTCTTTTGCCCTGTGCATTAAAGGGAGAAATACGGACCAGCCTGTGTACGCCCTTTTCGGATTTAAGAAAACCATACGCATTGAGCCCGTTCACCTGAAACTCAACGGACTTTATCCCGGCTTCATCCCCCGGCAGCATATCAAGCTCGTCTATCTTATATCCATGTCTGTCCGCCCACTTGCCATACATACGATACAGCATCGAAGCCCAGTCGCAGGACTCCGTACCGCCTGCGCCGGCGTTGATATTAATTATGGCATTAGCATCGTCATACTTTTCGGAAAGCAGCGTTGCCGTCTTCATCTCGTCAAAGCTCTGCCTGAAGCCTTCAAAGTCAGTCTTTATCTCAGCTACCATGGATTCATCATTTTCATCATTGGCCATATCGATGAGATCCAGCATATCCGTATATTTTGTTTCAAGCTCGGTATAGCCTTTTACATCATTCCTGAGATCACCAAGCAATTGAGATTCCTTTTGGCTCTTCTGCGGATCATCCCAAAACCCCGGTTCCTCCATTTTCCTTTCAAGCTCTGCAATACGGTTTGCCTTGCTTTCAAGATCGAGAGAAGCCTTAAGCTCTGAGAGCGGTGCTTCATATTCTTTTATTTCAATTTTCAGATTATCTAATTCAACCATCCGTTTTATGATGCCCCTCTGCCGCAGCAGTTCTTGAATTTCTTTCCTGATCCGCAAGGACACGGATCATTTGGATAAACCTTTTTCTCCGTCCGGGTCTTAGGACCTTTCTTTACTGTATCGTCCTTATTTGTTCCGGTGACCTTCGCGACCTGCTCGCGCTCGACCTTCTCCTCCACTCTTATGTGGAATAAAGTCTTTACCGTCTCTTCCTGGATCGCGTCGATCATATCGTT
>CADCRB010000080.1 GCA_902803745.1 uncultured Lachnospiraceae bacterium | reverse complement strand
GCAAGTATGGCCTCGCTTACACTCCGGAATGTCTTCCCTTCGCCGGGCTCGCCCTCTCTGACCTGTGTAAGATAATAGCATCCGAGCACCATATCCTGAGTAGGCACGTTTACCGGGCCTCCGTCAGCGGGCTTAAGAAGGTTATTGGGCATAAGCATGAGAAAACGGCTCTCAGCCTGCGCCTCGACAGACAGAGGAAGATGTACAGCCATCTGGTCTCCGTCAAAGTCAGCGTTAAAAGGTGTACATGCAAGAGGATGAAGCTTTATAGCCTTACCTTCAACCAGTACCGGCTCAAATGACTGTATTCCAAGTCTGTGAAGTGTCGGCGCACGGTTCAGCATTACAGGATGCTCATGTATTACCTTTTCCAGTACATCCCATACCTCCGGATCCAGACGCTCTACCATCTTCTTGGCATTCTTTATATTATGGGATGTTCCATTTGAAACAAGCTCTTTCATAACAAAAGGCTTGAAAAGCTCTATCGCCATCTCCTTCGGAAGACCGCACTGCCATATCTTAAGCTCCGGTCCTACCACTATGACCGAACGTCCGGAGTAGTCAACCCTCTTACCAAGAAGATTCTGTCTGAAACGTCCGCCCTTACCCTTAAGCATATCAGACAGGGATTTCAAAGGACGGTTTCCGGGTCCGGTTACCGGCCTGCCTCTGCGGCCGTTATCTATAAGCGCATCTACAGCCTCCTGAAGCATCCTCTTCTCATTTCTTACAATGATATCAGGAGTACCCAGCTCGAGAAGCTTCTGCAATCTGTTGTTCCTGTTTATGATCCTTCTGTACAGATCATTCAGGTCGGAAGTTGCGAACCTTCCTCCGTCGAGCTGTACCATAGGTCTCAGATCAGGCGGGATGACAGGCATGCAGTCAAGAACCATCCATGCCGGCTCATTACCTGACTCCCTGAAGGCCTCCACGACCTCCAGCCTCTTTACTATCCTGGCGCGCTTCTGTCCCGTAGCATTTTCCAGCTCCTCACGAAGCTCCTCTGATTCCTTATCAAGGTCGATGCTCTGAAGCAGCTCTTTAACTGCCTCTGCGCCCATACCTACACGGAATTTATAGCCATATTCCTCTCTTTTAGCCTGATATTCAAGCTCTGTGAGGATCTGCTTGTATTCCAGATCTGTCTCACCGGGATCAAGTACTATGTAAGAAGCAAAATAAAGCACTCTCTCCAAAACCCTCGGTGACAGATCAAGGATAAGCCCCATCCTGCTGGGTATACCCTTGAAATACCAGATATGGGAGACAGGAGCTGCAAGCTCGATATGGCCCATCCTCTCGCGGCGTACCGAAGCCTTGGTCACTTCCACTCCGCACTTATCGCAGATCACACCCTTATATCTGATCTTCTTATACTTTCCGCAGTGACATTCCCAATCCTTTGTAGGCCCGAATATCCTTTCGCAGAAAAGGCCATCCGGCTCAGGCTTAAGGGTCCGGTAATTGATCGTCTCCGGTTTCTTCACCTCTCCATGAGACCACTCACGGATCTTCTCCGGGCTGGCAAGACCTATCCTTATGGCATCAAAGGAAAGCGGCTCGTATTTATCTGTCTGTCGGTTTATCATTTCAGGCATTTGATAACTCCTCTCATAGCAGTTTTGCTTATGTCTGTGTCAGATCACTTATTCCGTAGCAGGAACCTCTGCCGGCTCCTCATCCACATAAGATTCCTCATCGATATACGATTCTTCATCATCCACTGTCTCCAGTGTTCCGGTCTCTCCGTCAAATTCCTGGGTAGTAAATCCGTTGCCCCTGAATTCATCCTCCCGGCTCCCGCCGTAGAATCTGTCATCATCAAGGATATGACGCATATCCGTATCTCCGAACTCAGCAGTTTCCGCTATCTCCACTTCGGTACCGTCATCCTTCAGTACCCGTACATCCAGACCAAGTGACTGAAGTTCCTTTAAGAGCACCTTGAATGACTCCGGTATACCGGGCTCAGGGATATTCTCACCCTTTATTATTGCCTCATAGGTCTTCACACGCCCTATGACATCATCAGACTTGACCGTCAGGATCTCCTGAAGTGTATAGGCAGCACCGTATGCCTCCAGAGCCCAGACCTCCATTTCTCCGAATCTCTGTCCGCCGAACTGAGCCTTGCCGCCCAGAGGCTGCTGTGTCACCAGTGAATAAGGACCTGTTGAACGCGCGTGTATCTTGTCATCTACCATATGATGCAGCTTAAGGTAATGCATATGTCCTATGGTAACGGCATTGTCAAAGTACTCTCCCGTACGCCCGTCACGAAGCCTTACCTTGCCGTCCTTGCTTATCTCTACTCCCTTCCACTCTTCCCTGTGTTCACGGTTATTGTAAAGGAAATCCATGACCTCCGGGAGCAGGATCTTTTTGTACTTTTTCTCGAATTCTTCCCACTCGCTGTTGACATAGTCATTAGCGAGCTCAAGAGTCTCTTCGATATCTACTTCGTTCGCTCCGTCAAATACAGGAGTCGTTATCTTAAATCCAAGAGCTGCCGCCGCAAGCGAAAGATGTATCTCCAGTATTTGTCCGATATTCATACGCGAAGGCACTCCGAGAGGATTGAGCACTATATCCAGAGGCCGTCCGTTTGGCAGATAAGGCATATCCTCGATAGGAAGAACCCTTGAGCAGACACCCTTGTTGCCATGACGTCCTGCCATCTTGTCACCGACACCGATCTTTCTCTTCTGTGCAATATAGATGCGAACTGCCTTGTTCACTCCGGGTGAAAGCTCATCTCCTGCCTCCCTGGTAAAGACCTTGGCATCCACTACAATCCCGTACTCACCATGAGGCACCTTGAGAGATGTATCCCTCACCTCACGTGCTTTCTCTCCGAATATCGCTCTGAGGAGCCTTTCCTCCGCCGTAAGCTCTGTCTCTCCCTTGGGAGTGACCTTTCCGACAAGGATATCCCCTGCTCTGACCTCTGCTCCGATGCGGATGATACCGTTCTCATCCAGATCCTTAAGGGCTTCTTCACCGACTCCGGGAACATCCCTGGTGATCTCCTCAGGTCCGAGCTTCGTATCTCTGGACTCACACTCATACTCCTCGATATTTATAGAAGTAAAGACATCATCCCTGACCAGACGCTCGCTTATCAACACAGCATCCTCATAGTTATATCCTTCCCACGTCATAAATCCGATAAGAGGATTCTTTCCGAGCGCCAGCTCGCCGTTTGAAGTGGAAGGACCGTCAGCTATGACTTCTCCGGCCTCTATATGCTGTCCTTTGACCACTATCGGTCTCTGGTTATAGCAGTTTGACTGATTGGACCTCATAAACTTTGCCAGCTTATAATCGGTCTTTGTGCCGTCATCATTCTGCACCTTTATCATGTCACTCTGGGACAGAAGGACTGTTCCCGGCTTATCCGCAAGCAGACATACTCCCGAGTCCACAGCTGCCTTGGCTTCCATACCGGTACCTATGATAGGCGCCTCGGTAGTAAGGAGCGGCACTGCCTGTCTCTGCATGTTTGATCCCATAAGCGCTCTGGTAGGGTCGTCATTCTGCAGGAAAGGCACCAGCGTTGTAGCAACGGAGAAGACCTGCCTCGGAGAGACATCCATGTAATCAAACATACTCTTCTCGTACTGCTGCGTCTCATCCTTAAATCTTCCGGAAACCATATGGTTCACAAAATGTCCGTCAGCATCCAGAGGCTCTGAAGCCTGTGCTACATGATAATTATCCTCTTCGTCAGCCGTCATATAAACGACCTCGTCAGTAACCTTAGGATTCTCGGGATCCTTATGATCCACCTTTCTGTATGGTGACTCTACAAATCCATATTCATTTATCCTTGCATAGCAGGCAAGTGAATTGATCAGTCCGATATTAGGTCCTTCGGGTGTCTCTACCGGGCACATACGTCCGTAGTGCGAATAATGGATATCCCTGACTTCCATTCCGGCACGGTCTCTGGACAGTCCGCCGGGTCCCAGAGCCGAAAGCCTTCTCTTATGGGTAAGCTCTCCCAGAGGATTATTCTGATCCATAAACTGAGACAGCTGAGATGATCCGAAGAATTCCTTGACAGCCGCCGTCACAGGCTTGATATTGATCAGCTGCTGTGCGGTCACAGTTGTAATGTCCTGGGTTGTCATCCTCTCGCGCACTACTCTCTCAAGTCTTGAGAGACCGATCCTGTACTGATTCTGCAGCAGCTCGCCCACGGCACGGATCCTGCGGTTTCCAAGATGATCGATATCATCCTTGTTTCCTATGCTGTATTCAAGATGCATATTATAGTTTATCGAAGCAAAGATATCCTCTCGGGTCACATGCTTCGGAATAAGATCGGCTATACTGTGCCTTATGGCATCCTTAAGCGCCTCGGGGGTATCATTTTCTTCCATGAGCTTTTCAAGCGCAGGATAATATACAAGCTCCGTCACTCCGTAGTCCCTTGCGCTCTCGCCCTTAGGAAATTCAATATAATGATTGATGTCGACCATCATAGAAGAAAGGATCTTTACATTCCTCTTCTCCGTCTGGATCATGACGCTTTCTACTGCGCTGTTCTGTATTTCGTCAGCAAGCTCTCTTGTCACCTCCGTACCCGCCTTCGCGGCAAGTCCGTTCTTACCTGAAAGCCTGACCACCTCGCCTGTAGCAGGATCAAGCACATCCTCTGCTAGTACGTGACCGGCGATCCGGTTTCTGAAAGAAAGCTTCTTGTTAAATTTATAACGTCCTACCTTAGCAAGGTCATATCTTCTCGCGTCAAAGAACATCCCCTCTATCAACGTCCGGGCGCTCTCCTCAGCAAGAGGCTCTCCGGGACGGATCTTCTTGTAAAGCTCCAGCAGACCGTCACGGACACATTCACCGCCGTCCTTTGCAAAGGAAGCCAGGATCTTAGGCTCATCGCCAAAACGATCCAGGATCTCCTGGTTTGTGCCAAGGCCCAGAGCACGCAAAAGCACAGTAACCGGAACTTTTCTCGTCCTGTCTACATGCACATAAAATACATCATTGGAATCCGTCTCGTACTCAAGCCATGCTCCCCTGTTGGGAATCACGGTGCAGGAATACAGTTTCTTACCGAATTTATCATGATCTATTCCATAATATATGCCGGGCGAACGGACCAGCTGCGACACTATGACTCTCTCTGCCCCGTTAATTACAAACGTGCCGGTATCCGTCATAATAGGAAGATCTCCCATAAAGATCTTCTGCTCCGTATTATCCGCCTCAGGCTTGGAAGCATTATAAAGACGTACAGTCACTTCAAGAGGAGCCGAATATGTAGCATCTCTTGCCTTGCATTCCTCAATGCTGTACTTGACCTTGTCCTTGTTGAACTGATAATCAACAAACTCCATGGAAAGATTTCCGCTATAGTCATTTATTGGCGAAATATCCTCAAATGCCTCTTTTAAGCCCTCGTTAATAAACCAGCCGTAAGAGGATTTCTGAACATCAATGAGATTCGGCATTTCCAGAACTTCTTTCTGTCTCTGGTAGCTCATTCTCAAGTTCTTCCCACTGTAGACCGGATAAATCCTGTTCTTTTCCATTAAGCTATCACCCCATGAAATTTAAGTATGAACCAACAGTTCCGGGCTTTCGCGATCGGCTGAAACACCGGCTTTGTCAGAGAATTTAAAGACAAAGAAAGCCCGTGCCGCCACAAAAGCGCAATCTATATGGTAACACAAGCTTTCTTTTAAAGTCAATAAAAAATTATTTTTTTTGAAAGGTTTACTTAAGAGTGATCTTTGCTCCCTCTGCCTCAAGCTTTGCCTTGATATCATCAGCAGATGCCTTGTCAGCAGCTTCCTTGAGTACCTTGGGCGCTCCCTCTACGAGATCCTTAGCTTCCTTAAGACCGAGACCGGTAACCTCACGGACTACCTTTATAACCTTGATCTTGTTAGGGCCAACCTCAGTGAGCTCTACATCAAATTCTGTCTTCTCCTCAGCTGCTGCTGCACCGCCTGCTGCCGCGCCGCCTGCTGCTACTACTACGCCTGCTGCCGCTGATACTCCGAATTCCTCCTCACAGGCCTTTACAAGATCGTTAAGCTCAAGAACGGTGAGCTCCTTTATAGCATCAATGATTTCTTCCTTTGTAAGCTTAGCCATTTTTAATTTTCCTCCTTAGTTTCCTCTGCCTTAGCTTCAGCTTCAGCAGGTGCTGCCTCTGCCTCTGCAGGTGCTCCTTCTGCCTTAGCCTCCTCTGCAGGTGCTGCCTCTTCAGTTTTCGGCTCCGCTGCCGATGCCGCGGTTCCGTCCTCCGGTGTCTTCTCCGCTATCTGGTTAAGTACACGGGCGATGTTCGAGATAGGTGACTTCCAAGATCCGAAGAGTCTTCCCAGGAGTTCCTCTCTTGAAGGAACCTGAGCAAGCTCTTCCACACCGGCTACATCATAATATGTGCCTTCGATGATCGCGCCTTTTATCTCCAGCTTATTTGCCGTCTTTGCAAACTTGACGAGCACACGGGCAGGAGCCGTAACATCTTCTTCTGCCAGAGCAAGAGCTGACGGTCCGTCCAGCAGCTTGTCAAGCTCTGCAAAATCAGTGCCTTCAAAGGCTCTCTTCATCATGGTGTTTTTGTAGACCTTATAGGAAACCCCTGCTTCTCTCAGCTGTCTGCGAAGCTGTGTGTCCTGCTCCACGGTCAGGCCTCTGTGATCCACAAGTACTGCGGCATGCGCTGTCTTGATCTTTTCAGAGATCTCATCGACTATGGGAGCCTTCAGTTCTACCTTTGCCATCTGGTTTCTTACCTCCTTGTTTTATTCTTTACCGAAAAATAAACCCCTGCCAAAAGACAGGGGTACAGAAAATTCTACATAAATAAGTAAAGTCTTCCTCGGCTGGCGCCCATTTGGGACTTACGGTCTTTTGACCACCTGCTGTCTTCGGCAATTACTGATGATACTATCGCGCGCCTTGTCTTGTCAAGACTTTTTTAGAGAACGCTTTTTATACCCTTAAGGAACTCCGGATATTCATCAAACGCCTGCAGATCCGGATTATCCTTTTTTATCTGCTCAGTGCTTCTGAAAAGAAAACCCGCCTTGGAAGCCCTTATCATAGCCATATCGTTAAAGGAATCACCCGCAGCTATAGTTTCAAATCCTATGCTCTGCAATGCCTTAACCGTGGCAAGCTTAGACTTCTCCACTCTCATCTTATAATCAATGATGGATCCGTCCTCATCCACAACCAGAGTATTGCAGAAAAGAGTCGGCCAGCCAAGTTTCCTTAGCAGCGGCATCGCAAACTGCTCAAAAGTGTCCGATAATATGAGCACCTGGGTTATGGATCTGAGCTCGTCCAGAAATTCCTTTGCCCCGGGAAGCGGGTCTATCTTTTCTATGACAGAGCGGATCTCATTAAGACCGAGACCGTTTTCTTTCAATATATTAAGCCTGAACTTCATAAGCTTGTCATAATCGGGTTCATCCCTTGTGGTCCTTTTCAATTCAGGTATACCGGCCGCCTCGGCAAATGCGATCCATATCTCTGGTACCAGCACGCCTTCCATATCGAGACATACAATGTTCATGACTTTTGCTCCTTATCTGATCATACAGTAAGGGCTCTGCTTGATACGGCAGAGCCCCGCTAAATCCTGTTGCATTTAAATCCGGTATTATTTCTCGTACTCTATCACTTCTTTGCAGAGAATATGTCTGGGAAGTCCGTTCACATATATCGGTGTAAGCTCACCAATGATAAGAGGACGTGCATACTTGATATACTCATTCGTAATAGAGCATCCGTCAGAGCCTATATACTCATCCGGCACTGCTCTCTCCACATTCGCGATCTGATGTATATCATAGGATGAGGTTCCGCACTCATAAGGTGAATCGCCGTCCCTCTTAAGGATGATCATCTCACCGGTCTTACCCTGATCCGCTGCAACAACCGCGTCATG
>CADCRB010000079.1 GCA_902803745.1 uncultured Lachnospiraceae bacterium | reverse complement strand
GATGTACTGCTCAGCCCCAAATATAAGGATAATATTTCAGAGATCCTCATAGAAGGACATACGGATACGGAAGGTAATTATCTTTCAAATCTGGAGCTCTCACAGAAACGCGCCCTCGCCGTGGCTGAATACTGTCTCGGCGACAACAGCGGCATCCTGACCGACAGTCAGCTGGAAGAGATGCGCAATCTGATCTCGGCTACGGGACGCTCCTACAGCAATCCGATATATGATGAGAACGGTGAGATCGACATGGCCGCATCAAGAAGAGTTGAGTTCCTCTTCCAGCTTAAGGATGAGGAGATGGTAAGGGAGATGATAGAGATACTTACGGAAGAGCAGGAAGCACGGGGGGAGTGACATATGTCGGTATTTGATGAGAATCTTTTGAAGGATCCCGGATTTTTCAAAGAAAATACGATACCTGCCCACGCAGATATCAGGTATTACCGGAATGAGGATGAGCTTGAAAATAAGTCGTCCTCTTTTTGGTATTCCTTAAAAGGATACTGGAAATTCAGATGGTTTAAGACCGTCCGGGAAGCCTGCCCTGATTTTTACAGTATGGATACAGACTGCCATTCCTGGGATGACATACCGGTGCCCTCCTGTATAGAGCTTCAGGGCTACGGACAGATATCCTATCTGAATACCCAGTACCTGTGGGAAGGGCATGAGGAGGTGGAGCCCGGAGATATTCCTGAGGAATACAATCCCGTGGGCGAGTATGTAAAATACTTCACTGTCCCGGATGAACTTAAGGATCAGCCGGTATGCATAAGGTTTGACGGAGCGGAGTCGGGAATGGCTCTTTGGCTTAACGGACATTATATAGGCTATTCGGAGGATTCCTTCACACCCTCAGAGTTTGACCTTACGGAATTTATAGATTATAAGGGCGAGAATAAACTCGCGGTCGCAGTGTTCAGATTCACCTCGGGGACCTGGCTTGAGGATCAGGATGCCTTCAGATTTACCGGGCTTTTCAGGGAGGTTTCCCTTTTCACTGTGCCTTCGGTACATATACAGGATATGTGTATCAAAACCCTGCTGGATAAAGAATACAGGGATGCAGTGCTTCATGCGGATATGAGGCTGACCGGCTCAGGCTCGATACGGTATGAGCTAAAAAACGGATACGGCAAGCTCATTATCAAAGGGAAAAAGCAGACCGGACAGGATGTCATCATAGAGCATAAGGTGGATGATCCGTATAAATGGTCTGCGGAAAAGCCGCATCTTTATGATCTTAAAATATATGTATATGACAAAGAGGAGGTGCTTCAGGAGATAGTGAGCCAGCCTGTCGGTTTCAGGAGCTTTGAGATAAAGCGTGGAAGGATGCTGATAAACGGAAAACGTATAGTGTTCCGCGGAGTGAACAGGCATGAATTCTCCGATATCAACGGTCGGGCGCTTGAGGAGACCGAGATAAATGAAGACCTCTTAAATATGAAGCGCAACAATATAAACGCTGTAAGGACCTCGCATTATCCGAATCAGTCTCATTTCTATGATATGTGCGATATGCTTGGGCTCTATGTCATAGATGAGACGAATCTTGAGACTCATGGTGTATGGGATCCGATATTCAGAGGCATAAAGAGCGAGGAGTATGCGGTTCCCGGAGACAGGGAGGAGTATCTGGAAAACGTGACTGACCGCGGGCACAATATGTACATGCGTGATAAGAATCATCCCTGTGTGCTGATCTGGTCTCTCGGAAATGAAGCCTATGGCGGAAGCGTGATGAAAAAGCTTCATGACAGCTTTCATGGCTGGGATGATACGAGACCGGTGCATTATGAAGGCGTCGTAAATGATATGAGATATCCTGATACTACCGATATTGCGTCCAATATGTACTGGAGTGTAGAGAAGATAAAGGATTATATCGCAAAGAATAAGAAAAAGCCTGTCATAAGCTGCGAGTATGCACATGCCATGGGCAATTCCTGCGGAGGAATGAGTCTTTATACGGATCTGGCTGACAAGGAGCCTCTGTATCATGGAGGCTTTATCTGGGATTATATCGATCAGGCCGTAAGGACCAAGGACAGATACGGCAGGGAATATGAGGGCTACGGCGGAGACTTCCATGACAGACCCCATGACGGACATTTCTCCGGGGACGGCATAGCCTTTGCAAGGGACCGGAAGCCCGGTCCGAAGATGCAGGATGTGAAGTACAACTACAGACCTGTAAAGATCGATGCTGACGAAAAGGGTATCACGCTTACAAACAGGAATCTCTTTACAGACCTGTCCGAATACGGCTGCCTTATCACCGTGGCAGAGGACGGAGATATAAAGGACAGGTATCGTGAAAGATTCTATCTGTCTCCCCTTTCCAAAAAGAAATTCAAGTGGCCGTTTAAGCTTCCTTATGAGGAAGAAAAGGAGTATGTGATCACTATTTCCTTCGTTGAGCTTGGCTACGCGCCTTATTATGATGGCGGACAGGAGGTGTCCTGGGGACAGTATGTATATGGCAGGATGAAAACTTTAAGACATCCTGAGAAGAAGCTTAAGACAGTGCATGGCCAAAACGGCATCAGTGTGACAGGAGATAATTTCAGGGTTATGTTCTCAGCCATTCAGGGCGGGCTTATCTCCTATGTATACGGCGGGAAGGAGCTTATCGAAAAGATGCCCCGTCCCAACTTCTGGAGGGCTATGACCGACAACGATCTGGGATCACTCCAATATACGAGATCCGCACAATGGAAGACGGCCTCCGAGTTTATCAGCACGAGATATTATGATGATGGAATAATAAAATTCGATATGCCTGAAGTTAATGAGCGTAAGTCATCTGTGGAGGTCATATTCACCTATCGTCTTTGCACTATGCCTGAGACAGAGGTGACATTAGGCTATACAGTATATGCTGACGGATGGGTGGATGTGTGCATGAAGATGCCAAAGTCTTCGGAGATAGGAGAGCTTCCGGAGTATTCCTTAATGTTTACCATGGATGCAGATTATAAAGACATAAGCTGGTACGGCGCAGGACCGGATGAGACCTATGCGGACAGGGACTGCGGAAGGATAGGCCTGTATAGCGGCGAAGTGAAGGATATGCTGGCCCCCTACTTAAGGCCGCAGGAATCCGGGGCTCATACGGGTGTCAGGATGGCAATGATAACCAATGACAGAGAGCACGGACTTCTGATCAAGGGAGATTCCCTGATGGTATCTGCGCTGCCTTACAGACCCTCGGAGATAGAGAATGCGGATCATTATTTTGATCTCCCTGAGATACATTATACCTACGTGCGCGTGGGACTTGCCCAGATGGGAGTAGGAGGGGATGACAGCTGGGGAGCACGGGTCCATCCGCAGTATATGATAGATAATAAGAAAGCATTGAAGCTTGAATTTTCTTTTAAGGGAGTGTGAGATTTGAAGAAACTCCGCTTTAGAAACAGCATAAGGACTCAGCTTGCAGCGATATTTATTTTATTGCTGTTTGCAGTAGTGCTGATATTGGTCTTTATCAATACAGTCTTCCTGCAGCGCTACTATATATCAAATAAAAAGAAGCAGATTATTAATTCCTATGACAGCATAGATTACCTTGCGGAAAGCACAGCTTCCGACAGGGAGGCATTTAAGAACGGCGCGGATCGTCTCACTGCGGACAGCAGGCTGCTGGTAGTCATAGTCGATCCCGGCATGAATATCATTTATTCCACGGAAAGAGATCCGGAGATGATAGCAGCGAGACTTCTGTGGAGGATGATATCCGGAGATCCCGGCAATGAACCCGGCAATGATGAGGATAAAGGGCCGGACAATGGAAACGGACCGGAGGATGCGGTCGTGCTTGGCTCAAATGAGAACTACAGGATCACCACCAGCACCGATCCCGCTATGAAGTCTGATTATATTGAGCTGTGGGGCTACCTTACTAACGGTAATCTGATCTTTATCAGGACTCCGCTGGAGAGTATAAGGGAGAGCGCAAAGATAGCTTCTAAATTCATGCTTTATATCTGTATCCTCATAGCGCTGGTAGGCACGATCGTGATGTGGTTCGTTACAAAGAGGATCACTGAGCCTATCCTGCAGCTGACCGAGATATCGGACAGGATGGCTCATCTCGACTTTGACGCGAAGTATGAAAGCAAGGTTGATAATGAGATCGGTGAGCTGGGGGATCATATGAATGAAATGTCATCCCATCTGGAAAGATCCATCTCTGATCTTAAAAGCGCCAATGCCGAGCTTCAGCAGGATATAGAAAAGAAGGAAAAGATCGAGAGCATGCGGAGTGAGTTTATCTCAAATGTCTCGCATGAGCTTAAGACCCCTATTGCCCTTATCTCAGGATATGCCGAGGGACTGAGGGACGGTATAGCTGATGATGAGGAGAGCAGGAATGAATATCTCGACGTCATAATAGATGAGTCGGATAAGATGGGTAAGCTGGTATCTAATCTACTGGAACTCAACCATATCGAGTTTGGAAACGACCCTGCAAAGATGGAGCGGTTTGATGTAACGGAACTTATCAGAGGTATCATAGCAAGCTCCGATATACTTGCAAAAAGGTCAAAAGCCAGTATTTCATTTGATCCGCCCGGCAGGGTATATGTATGGAGCGACGAGGCCAAGACCGAGACGGTCTTCGGCAACTATCTTTCCAATGCCATCAATTATTCAGGAGGAGAAAAAAGGATAGAGGTCAGTATCAGTGATTCCGGTGAAAATGTCAGGATACAGGTATTCAATACCGGAGAGACCATACCCGAAGAATCCATTGAAAAGATATGGGATAAATTCTATAAGATCGATAAAGCCAGAACCCGTGAGGTCGGAGGCTCGGGAGTGGGACTCTCGATAGTTAAGGCAATAATGGAAACTTTGAATAAACCTTTCGGTGTGATAAACTATGATGATGGCGTAGGATTCTGGTTTGAATTGGAGAGAGCGGACAGGTTATGAAAAACATGATAAGCCGTGAATATATAAGGATACTGGCGGGAGCCCTGCTTCTTGGTTCTCTCGTCCTTTCGGGCTGCGGCGCGCCG
>CADCRB010000078.1 GCA_902803745.1 uncultured Lachnospiraceae bacterium | reverse complement strand
GGGATCACTCCTGCGCCTGATCCAGAGGCTGCAGGGACAGCGGGAGATCCTTCGGAGGATGTACCGGCACAGAGCACGGAAGCAGCTGCAGAAACACCCGGAGCTGCAGAAGCGCCTGAGGCTGCAGAAGCGCCTGAGGCTGCAGAAGCGCCTGAGGCTGCAGAAGCGCCTGAGGCTGCAGAAGCACCTGAGGCTGCAGAAACGCCAGAGACTGCAGAAACACCTGATGCAGCAGAAAATAATGATGAGGCAGATGTACCCGAAGAAAACGGGGATACCCAGGACGATGGGGAAACAGATGACAGTGACCAGTCCGATGAGTCAGAAGGATCAGATGATTAGTTGAGTGGTGCAGGGGGCGTCAGGAACGCCCCCTATTGTTCTATTATAGTGTAAGCAGGTGAAAAAATGCTGTTTCCGTTCATCTTGTAATATCCTCTGAAAATACGGTCAACCGCGTTTTTCGCGCCTTCTTCATCGGTGCCGAGCAGTATGATAAGGAACTGCTGCCGGCTGTATCTTGTAATGATATCCACATCTCTTATGGCCCGCCTTATGGAATGCTCCATATAGTACATTGATTGTTCCAGTTCTTCGATTCTGGGCTCCTCGCCGTTTGAGACTTCCATCGTGATCATGATGAGCTTGAAGGGATGTGAGAATCGTTTTTCCAGATTTACGATGTATTCATACAGCATGGCAAACTGTCTGTATTCTACGTCGATGGCTCCCTTGTAGTCGCCGCTGTTCTTTATGCTTTCCACAAGCTTCTTTACATCGATTATTTCCTTGTTTACTGTTTCAGTATCATCATTGTAGAAATCATATCCTTTTTTCCCGGTTTGTTTTACATGATAGAGAGCCTTATCCGCATTGTTGAATGCTTTGGTATAGGTATCCTCTGCAGAGCACATGGCAATGCCAACAGATAATGATGCTGCTGTCGTGCCGGGATCGTTGTTCTTTTTTGCATCAAATTCTCTCATTATCTTCTGGACCCTGGCTTCAGCATCCTCTTTTGAGGCATGCTTGATGAACAATAAAAACTCATCGCCGCCAAGTCTGCAGCATATCCCTTCCTCGCTGTTTTCCTTCAGGGTGTCGCCAAGGTACTTCAATGCCCTGTCTCCGGCCTCATGTCCGTTTGTATCATTTATCTTCTTAAGGTTATCTACGTCAAGGAAGATAAAGCTGCCGCTCTCACCTTCCATGCATTGTGCAATGGCGCTTTCACCTATGGATCTGTTCATAAGACCCGTGATGATATCCGTGTTGTCCATTGCATTCTGAGATGAGAAGCTTTTTATCACTTCCTGGAGAAGCACAGATGAAGTCTCGATATATTCATCGCGTTCTTTTTCTTCACTCTGCAGAATATGATCAAGACGGCCCTCTTTCCACAGCTTGATGAAGATTGGAACAAATTGCGGATCAAACTGCTTACCGGCTCCCTCTGAAAGCTCCTTTATTATATGCTCTTTACTGCAGGCCTTTCTGTATATCCTGTTTGAGCTCATTGCATCAAAGGAATCTGCTATTGCTACGATCCTGGCTTCCTCGGATATTTCCGTTCCCTTAAGACCTGAGGGATAGCCTTTCCCGTCATATCTTTCGTGATGGCTTCGGGCCACATCTTCTGCCAGGCCTACAGAGGTCCTGTTTTTAAGGATATCGCCGCCCAGAGTGGTATGAGACTTGATGATATCGTACTCCATATCAGTCAGCTTTCTGGGTTTATTCAGGATAGCATCAGGAATGCCTATCTTGCCTATATCGTGAAGCATGGCAGAGTACTGGAGGTTGTCAACCCTGTCCCTTTCCCATCCAAGTGCTTCTGCCAATAACACTGAGTATTGGCTTACACGGGTGGAATGCCCCTTTGTATACGGATCCTTCGCGTCGATGGCATTTGCAAGAGTCTGGATGGTCTGAAAAGACATCTGCTCTATTCTGCTGGCCCTCTCTTCCGCGACAGCCGTCTGCTTTGCTACCTCTTCATTCAGTTTGTCCGTATGCCATATCTCAAAGAGCGCGCTCTTGTGATAGCGGTACATGGCAAAAATGACAAGAAGACCATTGAAGAAGAAAAGAAGGGGGAAGCGGCTCATCTGGGTTTCCGTATAGTGTGACGAAACGAAGTTTCGAACAGGAGTATAGAAAACTACAAATAAAAAAAGCTGGAAATAGATCGTGATGAGTATTCCCGATTTTACCGAAAATATATAGCAGATCGAAAGCGGGACCAGCATTATCCATAGGAAAGCGAAGCCGTTGTCAGCAAAAAGGATGAGAATTGAAAATGTAATAATGATAGTCGGTAATGATAAAAGGACGACAGCTTCCCGGTTTTTGAATTTAACCGTCAGAATAAAACAGATAATGCCTGAGATAAAGAAAAAAAGGGGATATACAGCAATGGAATACTTTCCCTGTATTACATTAAGAGCCGTCATGACAAATCCGATCATCGTGACAATGCCTGAAGTGACGGCTATATTTGTCATATTCCTCTCGTACCGCTCACCAACAAAGATGCTGGTGTCCAGAGTACGTTTAATTCCGAGCAGCTTTTCCTTCATTCGTCGCCCCTTCCTTTCATCATGCATCGGGGGTGATATTATAAAAACAAAAAGTAGTATAATTCGTGGAATAAAATCCTGTCAAACGGGTAATATGTTTTGATTTTTTTCGGTGATTCTGAGATGATAATAAAGTGGTTTTGTGATCGTCAGAAGGGAGCAGCGGATGACAAAGGAAGAGAAACAGGAGAAATACAGAAAAAATCGCGAAAAGCACATTAAAAACAGAAAAACCCAGATAATAGCAATGATTATCGTACCCGTTATAGGAATTGTGATCACTCTTATCGTTAACTCCGCAGGCAATAGCAGGCAGGCAGAGATAGAGGCTGCTGCAGTACTTGATTCGATGTCAGTAGGAGAGTTTGCCGGGCAGAATGCAAACGGGACAGCCATATATACCGGAACGGTAAGTGCAGTGGATCCTGTCAGTACACGTCGGAAAAATGGTGATTATATCTATTATCACCACAAGGTTGAGCAGGTGACGAAAGTATACCATAAGGAAAGTGATAAATATGATACCAGTACAATGACACTTTCTGATGAATCTGACACATGCCGTGAGATCGCGATCGATGATGTAATATTGCCATATGCTGCCTTTAAGAATCTTCCTGTATACGGTGAAACAAGCAATGAAGGCGCAGACAATAACTATGAGAAAACAACTTTTTCATATACTCCGGACAGTGTTGATGGATCCTTTTTCCTGAAATGCAAGGATGGGAAAGTGTCCTCGGCAAGTTATTATGCGTCATCGGATGTAGCGGGTGAGAGCAGGAAGATATATAACAGCGCCCGGATCATTATGTGGGCAGCGATAATAGTCATCGAGATCTGTCTTGTGATTTCTGTGATCAATACATCGAAAGCAATAAAGTTCAATGGAGAAAAAGCGTCAGGGAGGTGAAATATGAAAGCATTATTTATCGGCGGAACAGGAACAATAAGCACGGCAGTGGTGAGGAACCTTCTGGCGAAACCGGATTGGGAGATCTGGCTTATCAATCGTGGTAATCGTAATATCTTTGATTCAGACAGGATCCACTACATAATAGCAGATATTAATGATGAAGCGGATGTTGCAAAGAAACTTGAAGGACTGTCCTTTGATACTGTATGTGAGTTTATCGGATTTACGGCAGATCAGGTAGAGCGTGATTATCGTCTCTTTAAGGGAAAGACAGGGCAGTATATCTATATCAGCTCTGCTTCTGCCTACCATAAGCCTTCATCGGATTACCTCATTACGGAGGGCACGACACTTGCAAATCCCTATTGGCAGTATTCGAGGGACAAGATCGCCTGTGAGGAATTTCTGATGAAAAAATACAGGGAAGAAGGATTCCCGGTCACGATCGTCCGTCCGAGCCACACTTACGATGAGAGACATATTCCTCTTGGAGTTCACGGGAAAAACGGCTTCTGGCAGGTAATAAAGAGAATGCAGGCTGGGAAGCCTGTGATCATACAGGGGGATGGCACATCTCTGTGGCATCTTACCATTAATTCTGATTTTGCCATCGGATATACAGGACTGATGGGCAACAGGCACGCAATAGGGGAGGCATTTCATATCACGGGAGATGAGACGCTTTCCTGGAATCAGATCTATGAGACTATAGCAGATGCGCTCGGAGTGGAGCTTAAGGTCTGTCATGTGGCTTCTGATTTTCTGGCTGAAGCAGGTGATAAATACGGATATGAATTTACGGGAGGACTTATAGGAGATAAGTCGGTTTCTGTTGTATTTGATAATTCCAAGATAAAACGCATAGCGCCGGATATGAAGACAAATGTTCCATTCCACACAGGCGTGCGGATCGCTCTCGACTATATCCTGTCGCATCCCGAAGAGTGTCAGAAGGAGGATCCGGAATTTGACAGATGGTGTGATCAGGTGATCGAAGTGCTTGAAGAAGCAAAAAGATCATTAAACCAGAAAAGGCTGGAGATATGATATTTAAGGACGGCAAAGAGCTTAAATCAGTAAGCTGCGGACTATGAAAAAGCGGTGGAAATATGAGATGTGATGATTGTCAGTATTACGTCTATGATGATGATCTCGAGGAGTATATCTGTGACATGGATATGGATGAGGATGATTATGCCCATATTATGACTCAGAGCAGCAGGGATTGTCCGTATTGGAGAAACGGAGATGAATATGCCGTAGTGCGTCATCAGATGTGAAAGAATGGAGGAAAGCTTGAAAACAGAGAAAGCAAAAAGAGAAATCCGGCTTTCACAGTCGGCTTGAGCTTGCGCTGATGGCAAGACATTACGGGATCGCCATCAACGAGAAGGATTGAATGAGGCTGAAAACCGGTTGTAATAATTCATTGCCTTATTGATCCGTTTGGATAAGCTCTGGTAGTGTTTGCCATAGAATTCCGGATAGAGTGAGCCGGTGTAGATGTCGGCTCTTCTGGCTTCATCGGTTATGCAGCGCTCGAAACCGACAGTGAATTCGGCAGCTGCGGTATAGGCATCATCGGTCTCACGAAGAAGCCTGTCAAGCCTGCAGGCTATTGGATCGGCTCCTCCGATCTCATATATTGCAAATGACAGCTGTGCATCAATGGAATCCGCATACATATCGTGTTCCTTGCAGTATTCCGTAAGAGCCTGTTTTCTGTTTCCGTCATTGGTCCATTGGAAAAGACCGTAGGCACCGTTTTTTTCGTTGACAGCCAAAGGGTCAAAATCGGGAGATTCTACTGCTATGCTTCCCATAATCCCACAGGCGCCGGCAGGAGAGAAACCGGCATTCAGCAGGTTTTTGTATATCGCTTCTTCTTTTTCATCCAAAGTCATATTAAGATAGGGATCTTCCCAGACTGCTGCAGTCTCAGGCTCTGTCTGATTCTCATCCTTGTGCAAGACATTAATCACTATTAGAGTGACAATCGTGACAAGAAGTATTGCGAGGATGACCAGTACTTCGATATCCATGGATGGCTCATTTACATGCTTCATACGAATATAATATAATAAGTTGGACTGATCCGAAACCGGAATCCGCAAAAAACTGGGGAGATCAAAAATGGAAGACAGATCTATATTTCGAAAGAAGAGCCTGGATCGGGTAACTTCCCCCGAGCAGCTTAATGACTACATTAAAGTGACCACACCGTCCGTGTGGGTGATCCTTGCAGCGACGCTGCTGCTTATCGCCGGGACGCTGTTTTGGGCTGTATTCGGCAGGATACAGGTAAACTCGGATACGGGGATAAAGGAAGAAGCCCCGATCAATTATGTTATCAGGTAAGAAGTCTGCAATTAATCAGCCGGTAAAAAAAGGCGTGGCAAAGGTCCCTGTGGTCATGCAGATGGAGGCACTCGAGTGCGGAGCCGCAAGCCTTACCATGGTCATGGCCTATTATGGAAAGTGGGTTCCGCTTGAGCAGGTCCGTGAGGACTGCGGCGTCTCCCGAGACGGAGCAAAGGCAGGGAATATCGCTAGAGCCGCAAGAACCTATGGTTTTGATGCGAAGGGATACCGTTTCGAACCAGAGAACCTTAAAGAGATGGCGACCTTCCCCTGCATAATCCATTGGGAGTTCAATCATTTCGTTGTCCTTTGCGGATTCAAAAGAGGAAAGGT
>CADCRB010000077.1 GCA_902803745.1 uncultured Lachnospiraceae bacterium | reverse complement strand
TGGCAGGTGTTATCGCGGCGCTTCTTGTGCAGGGATCTCCTTATACCAGATTTCATATAAAGAATGAGATCAGATTTCTTATTGCATCAATACTTGCATGCATACCCCTGCTCGTTCCGGTTCTTGGATGGATAGTATGTGGTCTGGCTCTTACAGTCATAGGAGTTCTGAAGATAGTGGCAATGGTCGAGGTGCTTCAGGGCAAGGCTAAGGAGATACCTATCATAAGCAATATTAGCTTCCTGAGATAGGATCATCTTTTTGAAGGGGGTACGCTATATGAAACAGTGGAAAGGATATGAGCATGGAATAAATCTCGGTGGATGGTTTTCTCAGTGCGATCATACTAAAGAAAGGTATGACAGCTTTATCAGGGAACCGGACATAGAGAAGATAAGCAGCTGGGGACTCGATCATCTGAGACTTCCTGTAGATTATGATCTTGTGGAGGATGAGAATGGCAGCTATAAAGAAGAGGGATTTGCTTATATAGAGAAGGCTGTTTCCTGGTGCGGAAAATACGGCTTGAATATGGTTCTTGATCTTCACAAGACCTATGGCTATTCGTTTGATGATGGAGAAGGAGAGAGTGGTTTCTTTGAGAATGAAGGATATCAGGATCGTTTTTACAGGCTTTGGGAGCAGTTTGCAAGAAGGTTCGGGGGACTGGGCGAGAGGATAGCCTTTGAATTATTGAATGAAGTCACCAAAAAGGAATACTGCGATGCCTGGAACCGGATTGCTTCTAACTGTATCGATCGGATAAGGAATATATCGCCGGATGTTAAGATACTTATAGGAGGCTATTACAATAACAGTATAGAGGCGCTGCCGGATCTGCTTCCTCCAAAAGATGAGAATATCATTTACAATTTTCATTGCTATGAGCCGCTCATATTTACACATCAGGGGGCATACTGGATCCCGGAGATGGAGCCGTCTTTCAGGATGTCTGCAGATGAGACTTACGGCGAGATACGTGAAAAGTCAGACAGAAATCTGCCGGGTACACCGATAGATTATGATGAGTATGATCAGGGTGAGAAACTTGGTTGTGAATTTTTCGAGAAGATCTTTTCGGAAGCTGTAGGTGTTGCTGAGGAGAGGAACGTGGCGCTTTATTGTGGTGAGTACGGGGTGATAAATCTTGCATCGGCGGAGGATACACTGAAATGGTATCGTATGATAGGAGATACATTTAATAAATACGGTATAGGCAGAGCTGCATGGAGTTATCGTGAAATGGACTTCGGAATAGTTGATCCTCATATGGACAGTGTCCGGGATGATGTCCTGAAATATCTGTAGAGGGTCGGGGTTTCTTAATTTAAGGAGAGATAAGATGGATAAAGGTTTGCTTTCAATCTTTTCTGAGACTGACTTCAGAAAACCGATAGGTGACACAGTATACAGTCTGGCAGATATAGTCTCACTTGGCTATGTGATGAATAAAAGCACCGGTGAAAGGTATGCAAGAGCCGTTTTGGGAGACGGTACGGCACTTATTAAAACCGTGCCTTCGGGTAATGTAAAGCCGGAGCTTGAATATGTGATACCTGCTTATAAAAGTACTTCAAGAAGAAATGAGATAATAAGGGAACTTGCAGAGGATCCGGATCTTACCCAGGAGATGATAGCGTGCATGATGGATATCTCCCAGTCTACAGTCTCAAACGTGATGCGAAGATGACAGAGATCCGGTATTGGAGGCAGCCTGTATAGGTACAGGGGCTGAATATAAAATCTGATATGAAACTAATCGGAACAAGGGATTTTTATAAAAAAGTGCTTACAATAGCCGTTCCTGTTGCGATCCAGAACGGCATCACGAATTTTGTCGGTATGCTTGACAATATCATGGTGGGACGGGTAGGAACCGATGCAATGAGCGGCGTATCCATAGTGAATCAGCTGCTCTTTGTTTTTACTCTCTGCCTTTTCGGGGCCACTGCAGGGATAGGGATATTCACTGCCCAGTTTTCGGGTAAAGGTGATGCAGAGGGAGTCAGATACACTATGCGGCTTAAGCTTATTGCAGCCATACTGCTTGTGGCAATCGGTATCTGTGTTCTGCTCTTTAAGGGGGAAGCCCTTGTCAGATTCTGGCTTCAGGGAGATTCAGGGACAGGGAACATAGAAAATACTTTAGCTTCCGCAAAGAGATATCTTTTCGTATGTCTCTTTGAGATGTTTCCTCTGGCTGTGGGTATGTGCTACTCCGGAACCCTGAGGGAGACCGGGGAGACACTGCTTCCGATGAAGGCCGGGGTAGTGGCTGTTTTTGTGAATCTTGTGGGGAACTATATTCTCATCTACGGCAAGCTGGGGGTGCCGGCTCTCGGCGTGGTGGGAGCGGGTCTTGCAACGGTGATATCAAGATATGTGGAAGCCATCATAGTCCTGGTATGGACACACGCGCACGCAATAAGGAATCCGTTTGCCACAGGTCTTTACAGGAGTCTTTATATCCCGCTTGATCTGGCAAAGAAGATAACCTTTAAGAGTTCCCCTATACTGCTGAATGAATTCCTGTGGTCCGGAGGACTGACTGTTCTGAACCAGCAATACTCGCTGATGGGACTTGATGTAGTTGCAGCTATGAACATATCTACAACCGTCAATAATGTGTTTAATATAGGTCTCGTAGCGATGGGAGATGCCATAGCCATTATGCTTGGCCAGGAGCTGGGGAAGAGGATGAAGGGAAGAGAAGGGCTCATGGAAGAGGCATACCAGCTGGCGGCTTTTTCCGTTGCGGTATCTGTGATGTCCGGGATACTGCTTTTCGCGGTTTCCCCCTTTTTTCCGAGGATATATAATACGTCGGATACGATAAAGAATATAGCAGCTGGACTGATACGTATCAGTGCGGTTTTCATGCCGCTTTATGCTTATGAGAATGCCACATATTTTACATTAAGATCCGGGGGGAGCACCTGGCTTACTTTTGTCTTTGACTCTTTGTTTGTATGGGTGATATCCATACCTGCTCTGGTGCTGCTCATAAGATTTACATCCTGGTCTGTTATACCTGTATTTGCCTGCGTGCAGCTTTTTGAGCTTATTAAATGCACTATTGGATTTATCATGGTCCGAAAGGGTGTATGGATAAATGATCTGACACAGTACGGGGCATGATAAAACTGCGCTGCAAAGCGGAACAGAACAGGGTATTACATAGTATCAAACGATTCTCCGGTGCCGGATCAGCCTGTGTGGCGTAGGCACACTGACTTATGATATAATACATTGGTTATTCATAAATTACAGGTTTTGACGCATGCTTCCTTGATATGTGTCAAAACGTAAGAATTGTTGAGGTGGGATATGCGTACTTATCTGGTTACTGGAGGCGCCGGTTTTATCGGCTCTAATTTTGTATATTATATGTTCCGCAAGTATGAGGACAGCATCCGGATCATCAATGTGGATGCGCTTACTTATGCTGGTAATCTTGAAAACCTTAAGGGTGTGGAGGACAGGGACAACTACACTTTTATTAAAGCCGATATCAGGGACAAGGATGCCATAGAAAAGATATTCGATGAGAATGACATCGATGTAGTCGTTCATTTTGCGGCAGAGAGCCATGTGGACCGCTCAATAGTCAATCCCGAAGTCTTCGTGGAGACCAACGTGCTGGGAACCGCTGTGATGCTGAATGCTGCGAAGGCAGCCTGGGAGAACAGCGACGGATCCTGGAAGGAAGGAAAGAGATTTCTTCATGTGTCGACTGATGAGGTATACGGATCTTTAAGTGACCCTTCGGATTACTTCTATGAAACTACCCCCTATGATCCACATTCACCGTATTCTGCCAGCAAAGCTTCGGCAGATCTTCTGGTAAAGGCATATGTGGATACTTATCATTTTCCCGCGTGCATAACGAACTGTTCAAATAACTACGGTCCCTATCAGTTTCCTGAGAAGCTTATCCCTTTGATGATAAATAATGCTTTAGCAGGAAAGAAGCTTCCGGTTTACGGTGATGGAAAGAATGTTCGTGACTGGCTCTATGTAGATGATCACTGCAAGGGGATAGATATGGTTATCGAAAAGGGCCGGATCGGAGAGAAGTATAATATAGGCGGACATAATGAGAGGGAGAACATTCAGATAGTAAAAACCATCATAAAAACCCTTCAGGAGATACTTCCCGAAGATGACGGCAGACGCGCGAATGTATCTGAGGAGCTGATCACATATGTCGAGGACAGGAAAGGTCATGACAGAAGATATGCCATAGCTCCCGATAAGATCAGCAGTGAGCTGGGATGGCTGCCCGACACTAAGTTTGAGGACGGGATAAAGCTTACCGTCAAGTGGTATCTGGAGCATAAGGACTGGATGGAGAATATTACCTCCGGTGACTATCAGGAATATTATAAAAAGATGTACAAGGTTTGAAATAACGAAAAAGAGGCAGGTATGAAAGGAATTATTCTGGCCGGTGGATCCGGCACAAGACTTTATCCGCTGACCAAGGCGGTGAGTAAGCAGATGATGCCGGTGTATGATAAGCCGATGATCTATTATCCGCTGTCGACACTGATGCTTGCGGGTATTAGGGAGATACTGATAATATCGACTCCCCGTGATCTTCCCGGATTTGAGGAGCTTTTCGGTGACGGTTCCCAGCTGGGACTCGAGATGCATTATGCAGTGCAGGATCAGCCCAGGGGATTGGCGGATGCGTTTATAATCGGAGCGGATTTCATAGGCTCTGACAACGTCGCCATGGTGCTCGGAGACAATATATTCTATGGTCAGAGTTTTTCAAAGACTTTGAGAGCTGCATCGGAAAGAAAGACCGGGGCGACCATATTTGGATACTATGTAAAGGATCCGAGAGACTATGGTGTCGTTGAATTTGATGAAAACGGCAAGGCCATTTCCATTGAAGAGAAACCGAAGAATCCTAAGAGTAACTATGCTGTCCCCGGACTGTATTTCTACGATAATGATGTGGTGGAGATAGCCAGAAACGTAAAACCTTCGGACAGGGGGGAGATAGAGATCACTTCGGTAAACAATGAATATCTTCGCAGAGGAAGCCTTTATGTGGAGACCCTGGGACGCGGATTTGCGTGGCTTGATACGGGATCACACGATATGCTGCTGGATGCCGCGGATTTTGTGGCGGCCTTTCAAAAGAGGCAGGGGTTGTATATATCCTGTATCGAGGAGATAGCCTTCAAGAAGGGATATATCGACAGGGCGCAGCTGCTGAAGCTGTCGAAGCCGCTCTCCAAGACAGCTTACGGTCAGTATCTTAAGGATATAGCGAACGGACTTTGAAAAAAACAGCGGGGCATGGTAAGTACAGGATATGGCTCATACCCGCATTGATCATAGGCTTCAACTGCCTTGCATTTATCATTGTACTTGCTATCAGCCTTAATAAAGGCAAAAAATCATCTCCCGTGGCAGACGGCTCCGTATCGGAAGATACCATAATAGAAGAGAGCGGAGATCCCTATGGGGAACCTGAACGTGAGGATGAGGGTTCGGCAGAAAGCGCGGTGGAAAGTGACGCTGTATTGTCGGATTCGTTTTATGAGGAAGACCCAATAGATGACAGGGCTTATTCCAGTGGGTACGTCCTCCTGCTAACATCAAGCGAAGCAGATCTTATGATCCGGATATTGGATAACACAGGAAATCCTGCGTCAGGGATGGAGTGGACTGCAAGGGTAGCAAAGATAGCTGAAAGTACTGCTGACCCGGAAATAGAGAGTTCTGAGCCGGAGTCCTATGATGAAGAATTCGAGGCTGATGATGAAGACGGAGACGGTGTCATATATTTAGATGAGATGGCCCCGGGTGACTATAATGTGGTCGTGGACAATGGTTCAGGCATAGTGGAGACATCTTCGATAAATATCAAGCCGAAGATAAAATACAAGGAATCTTCAGGGATAAGAAGTATAGTCCTTCAGGAATCCCAGATAGATGCTAAGGTGGAGGATACCGCGCCAGATCCTGTGGAGAAGGAAGCGGAGGCTGAAAGTGAAGGCGAGGGCACCGAAAGTCCTGCGGATATTAACCTTCCTCAGGGGACACTTGGTATAGACGTTTCAAAATATAATAAGGAAATCGACTGGACAAGGGTAAAGGCGTCGGGAATAGATTTTGTTATTATAAGAGCAGGATACAGGGGATCCAGCAGCGGCGTACTTGTAGAAGATCCCTACTTCAGACAGAATCTGGCCGGAGCAAAGGCTGCGGGATTAAGGATAGGGGTATATTTCTTCACACAGGCGATAAATGCCGATGAGGCGAGAGAAGAAGCTCAGGCGGTGGCATCCCTTGTGAATTCATCTGATCTGTCACTTCCGGTTTTCCTTGATGTGGAGAGCTCGGGTAATTCGAACGGAGGACGTGCAGATCCGCTTGATACAATATCAAGGACAGAGATAGTCAGAACATTTTGTGAGACAGCCGAGAGCCTCGGGTACCGTGCCGGAGTATATGCAAATAAAACCTGGATGAATAAACGTCTGGATATGAGTGCCTTAACTCCTTATACGAAGTGGCTTGCCCAGTATCGTGCGGCCGGACCGACATATGACGGAGATTACAGTATATGGCAGTATACGTCCAGCGGAGCCGTAGACGGTATATCGGGGCGTGTGGATCTGGATATATTAGTAAAGTAATCTCAGAGAACAAAATGATAGCGTTTAATACAGAGGAGAAGCAAATTGGGAAAGATCAGTGTAGAGACTTGTGAGATCGAGGGACTGAAGGTTATCACCCCGCAGGTATTCGGGGATGAAAGAGGCTACTTCATGGAGACATACAATTATAATGACTTCAAAGAAGCCGGTATAGACGTAGTCTTCGTCCAGGATAATCAAAGCTCGAGCACAAAAGGAGTGCTCCGAGGCCTTCATTTTCAGATAGACCATCCGCAGGATAAGCTTGTGCGTGTGGTAAGGGGTGAGGTATTTGATGTGGCAGTGGATCTCAGAAAGGGGTCTGCGACTTTCGGGAGGTGGTTTGGAGCGCTGCTTTCCGAGCAGAATAAAAAACAGTTTTATATCCCTAAAAATTTTGCGCACGGTTTTCTGGTGCTTTCGGATACGGCGGAATTCTGCTATAAATGTACGGATTTCTACCATCCGGGTGATGAAGGCGGACTTCCGTATGATGACAGTGAGATAGGCATAGTGTGGCCGGAAGTAGATGCGCAGCTTAATATAAACGACAGGGACAGGGGTTGGCCTTCATTTTCGGAGTACAAAGCTTCCCACGGTATCCAATGATAACAAAGAAAAAAGTAATAACCGTGGTTGCGGTAATTGCCGCAATCTGGACATCTTATATAGTATTTCATCATAATCCTCTTGCCGATCCGCATCAGGAGCTGATAAAAAAAATAGTTTCTGTTGCGGTTCTTTGGGGGGCTTTTTCTGTATTCGCAAAGCTCTACGACAGGATCATCATACTCCCTCAGGAGCTTTGGGCGAACCGGAAGCTCATATGGAAGCTGTCGAAGAATGATTTCAGATCAAAGTACGCAGGCTCCTATATGGGGATCGTGTGGATCTTTCTTCAGCCTGCAGTGACAGTGCTGGTTTACTGGTTCGTATTCACTATGGGAGGCAGGGCGCCTGTTTCCGAGACAGGGCAATATCCTTTTGTGCTCTGGCTCATAGTCGGCATTGTACCCTGGTTTTTTTTCTCAGATGCCTGGGGACAGGGGACAGGGGCATTGCTTTCCTATCAGTTCCTTGTAAAGAAGGTAGTATTTAAGATAAGCATTCTCCCTATCATTAAGATAATGTCAACTCTTTTTATTCACGTATTTCTTGTGGGAGTAACTCTTGTTATCCTTATTCTCAACGGAATATATCCGGACATCTACTGGATCCAGATCTTTTATTTTTCGGGATGCACTTTTCTGCTCGTGCTTGGGATATCTTATATTACCTGCTCGGTTGTGGTTTTCTTCAGGGATCTGGGGCAGATAATCGGTATCCTTCTTCAGGTCGGAGTGTGGATAACACCGATCATGTGGGACATAAACAATCTCTCCAGACCTTTGCAGATGATATTCAAGCTGAATCCGGTATTTTATGTGGTGGACGGTTACAGGATGGCGCTTCTGGATCATATGTGGTTTTTTGAGCATTTTTATTCCACTGTTTATTTCTGGATCTTTACTGTGGCATCGTTCCTCTTTGGAGCGTTGGTATTTAAGAGACTGAAGGTACATTTTGCGGATATTTTATGATGGAAGAAGTAATAATAAATGTAGAGCATCTGGATAAGATGTATAAATTGTATAACAGACAGCGGGACAGAGTAAAGGATGCGCTGGGGCTTGGTAAAAAGAAACAGCTCTATAAGGAGCATTATGCCCTTAAGGATGTCTCCATGCAGGTGCATAAGGGAGAAACCGTAGGCATCATAGGAACAAACGGTTCAGGAAAGTCAACCATATTAAAGATCATAACGGGAGTCCTTTCACCTACATCCGGAAATGTGGAGATAAACGGAAGGATATCCGCCCTGCTGGAACTCGGTGCAGGATTCAATATGGAATTTACCGGGATAGAGAATGTCTATCTTAACGGTACCATGAATGGATTCTCCGAAGAGGAGATAGACGAGAGGCTGGAAGCGATCCTCGATTTTGCGGATATCGGTGAATTCGTCAATCAAAAAGTAAAGACATATTCCTCGGGGATGTTCGTTCGCCTTGCTTTTGCCCTTGCTATAAATATAGATCCGGAGATACTGGTGGTGGATGAAGCGCTTTCTGTAGGAGATGTTTTCTTTCAGAATAAGTGCTATCACAAATTTGAGGAGTTTAAGAAGGACGGCAAGACGATACTTTTTGTATCACATGATCTGTCGTCAATAAGCAAATACTG
>CADCRB010000076.1 GCA_902803745.1 uncultured Lachnospiraceae bacterium | reverse complement strand
GAGAAGCAGTGGACGATAACCGATGAGGACTGGCGTAACCGGGAGACGTGGGCTCTTTATGAGGATGCTGTTACTGAAATGATCCAAAAGACCAGCACTGAATACGCGCCCTGGCATATCCTTGAGTCAAATGATAAGCACTATGCCAGGATCAAGGCTTTGAAAACAGTGACTGCGGAGATTGAAAAGAAACTTATCAAATGAGAAGGGCTTATGATACAGAGAAAATTTCTATGTAGGGATATAAAGGCAGCAGAGAATGCGGTCGGTGATATCAGGGACATCATTTCCGGAACTCCGCATAAGAAAGCACTGATCACATTTTACGAGGTCGGTTTTTCGCTCCGGCAGATAGAGCTGCTTATGGCACAGCTGAGGGACTGCGGTTCAAAAGTTCTTACAGCTGGGCTGTCTATTGCCTTGGTTGCCGAGCTTATGCCGGAAGGAGTGGGTATATTGCTGAATCTTATCCTTACGGAGGAAGCGGATATAGAGGTGGTGACCATACCTTGTCTCCCCGGGGAAGAGGAAGAAGCTGCGTTAAAGCTGAGGGAAAGACTGGAGGCGCATCCGGATGCAAAAGTGGTAGAGCTCTTTGAGAGTAATATGGAGATCTACACTACAAAGTTTATGGAAAAGGCCATGGATGGGCATGAGGATGTGGTACTTTTCGGTACAGCTACGCTTCGGAATCTTCCTAAAAAACTTTCTGTAGAGGAGGGGGCGCAGGTAGTTAAAACAGAAGAAGATGTTTCTCTGCTTCCTGACGAGTTCGTAGTAGGAGACGGGATTTTGATGGATGGCTTTGTAGCAATCATCTTTTCCGGAGATAGGCTTAACGTCAATGCGAACTATGCTCTGGGATGGAGTCCTATAGGAAGGCAGATGGAGCTCGAGCTTGGAGAGCGTGCCCTTAAGGGAGAGACAATAATAAAAAAGATCAATTCAAGGCCTGCGACAGACATATACAAGGAATATCTGGGAGTATACGTAGATGAGTATTTCATAAGTAATATCTGCGAATTTCCGTTAATTGTCGAACGTGACGGGATAAGTATCTGTATGGTCCCGCTGGATTGCGGACGGGAGGGTGAACTCTATTTTATGATGAGTCTTCTTGAGGGGGAGAAGATCAGGTTTTCCTACGCTTCTCATGATGAGGTGCTGTATGCAAGCTATAACTCCCTTATTGATATGGATATTTTTCAACCGGAAGCACTTTTCCTTACCCTTTGCGGAAACCGGATTAATTTTCTGAAGGAAGACGCTCACCTTGAGTGGGATGGATTCGCTAAATCTGTACCGGGGTTTGCTCTTATGCATGGTGCCTGCGAGCTGTTTTATCATGAAGGTAAGGGTGGCATACTGAACAGTGCACATCTTGCGATAGGCTTAAGAGAGGGTGAGCCTAAAACAGCAGGAAAGAATATTGCGCATGCTGAAGTGGAAAGCCTGCGGCATGGACGGATCATGCCTCTTTCAGACAGAATGTCCGTGTTTCTTCGAAAGATCACTTCCGAACTTCAGGATATGGCGAATGAGGCCAGAGATGCTAATAATGCAAAGTCTGCCTTTTTGTCACACATGTCACACGAAATCAGGACTCCGATAAATGCGATATTGGGAATGGACGAAATGATACTTCGTGAGAGCGGAGAGCCGGATACCTTGGAATATGCCGAAAACATAAGATCTGCCGGAAATAACCTGCTGGGTATCGTAAATGATGTGCTTGATTTTTCAAAGATCGAAGCCGGGAAAATGAATATCATTCCCATTGATTATGAGCTGACATCCGTGATAAACGATATGTATAATGTCGTGTGGCTGAGGGCTGAGAATAAAGGACTCTCTGTTGAGCTGGCCATAGATCCCGATATCCCCGCTGTTCTTTTTGGCGATGAGACAAGGATCAAACAGATCATAACTAATCTGCTGACCAATGCAGTGAAAAAAAAAGAAAAAGGCACAGTGACACTTAAGATTGAGAAGCTTCCTTCAGACGCCGTTGAGGACAGGAAAGTACTTAAGCTGTCTTGTCCGGGTGAAAAGGAATGCGAGAAGACGGTAAGACTCCGGGTTAAAGTAATTGATACGGGAATCGGCATCCGGCCGGAGGATCTGGCAAATCTCTTTGAGGAATATGCACGGGCTGAGGAAAAGAGAAACCGTAAGATAGAGGGAACCGGTCTGGGGCTGAATATCACCAGAGAGCTTTTGGAGCTGATGGGAAGCAAGCTTTCTGTTGAGAGCGTCTACGGAGAGGGATCAGTCTTTGGATTTGAGATCGTGCAGGGAATAGTTGATGATGAGCCTGTCGGTACTCTGAACGGACGATACAGCAAAGCCGGGAAGAAACAGTACCGTTCGCGTTTTACGGCAGAGGATGCATGTATTCTGGTAGTAGATGATACCAGAGTGAATCTGGATGTGATAAGAAACCTGCTGAAAAAGACCAAAATGCGTATTGAAACGGCAGGATCGGGGAAGGAGGCCCTGGAGCTTGTAAGGCGGAACACCTATGACTTAATCTTCCTTGATCATCTGATGCCTGAAATGGATGGTCCGGAGACATTACAGAGAATGAAAGAACTTAAGGACAATCTGTCGCAGGCTGCTCCGGTGATAGCTCTTACAGCGAATGCACTTTCGGGAGCCCGTGAAGAATATCTTAAGGCTGGCTTTACGGATTACCTTTCCAAACCTGTTAGTTCGAAAAGACTTGAGGACTT
>CADCRB010000075.1 GCA_902803745.1 uncultured Lachnospiraceae bacterium | reverse complement strand
TGCTGCCGGGTATATATCAGCTTGTGAACGGTGAAGTATCGGTATCGCAGCTTCGCAAGGTTGATCTCATAGATCTGCTTGGACGGGATCCTGTGGAGATCGACATTGATTCGATAATGGGCTATGTGAAAGGCAAGACCGTGCTGGTCACAGGAGGAGGCGGAACCATAGGATCTGAGCTCTGCCGTCAGATAGTCACGCATCAGCCCAGACTCCTCATAATCTTTGACATATATGAGAATAATGCATATGACATCCAGCAGGAGCTCAGGATGAAATATCCTGAATTCTGCACGGATCATCTGCTCGTGCTCATAGGCTCGGTAAGGAATACCGCAAGAGTGGAGGATGTCTTTGAAAAATATCATCCCGATATTGTGTATCATGCCGCAGCGCATAAGCATGTGCCGCTTATGGAGATATCGCCGAACGAGGCAGTAAAGAATAATATCATGGGTACCTGGAAGGTCTGCGAGGCTGCTTTAAGACACAAGGCTGAGAGATTTGTCCTTATTTCCACGGACAAGGCTGTCAATCCCACGAATATAATGGGCGCTACCAAGCGGATCTGCGAGATGATAGTACAGGCATATGACCGGAAGGGATCGACTTCCTTTGTGGCCGTAAGATTCGGTAATGTACTTGGCTCCTCCGGCTCCGTAATCCCTTTGTTTAATAAACAGATAGAGGCGGGTGGTCCGGTCACAGTGACAGATCCCAGGATAATCAGATATTTTATGACCATACCGGAGGCTGTGTCTTTGGTGCTTCAGGCCGGAGCCTATGCGAAGGGAGGAGAGATCTTCGTGCTGGATATGGGAGAGCCTGTAAAGATACTGGATCTTGCAAAGAATCTGATAAGGCTGTCAGGCTTCGTGCCGGGTGAGGATATAGAGATCAAATTTACGGGACTCAGACCCGGAGAGAAGCTTTATGAGGAGATGCTTATGGATGAGGAAGGTCTTCAGGAGACCCCCAACAAACTCATACATATAGGCAAGCCTATAGAGATGGATGCGGATGCTTTCTTTGAGAGCCTGAAGGAGCTTGATATAGAGTCAAGGAAGGAAAGGGCGGATGTAAGGGGCTGGATACAGACTCTTGTGCCTACTTACGAGTATACGCCGGGAACGGGGATGTATAGTGATGGTAAAAATGAATGACATTAAGCCTTTCGAAAAGAAAGTATGGCTTGCAAGTCCCACGATGCATGGCGAGGAGCTGGAGTTTGTAAAGGAGGCTATAGAGACCAACTGGGTTTCTACCGTGGGCGCAAATATAAATGAGCTTGAAAAGCTTGTCGCTGACTATATCGGGGTCAGATACGGAGCGGCGCTTTCATCCGGAACCGCGGCTTTGCATCTGTGCATGAAGCTTGCCGGTGAAAGGCTGAATCCGGGGGCAAAGCCGGGACAGACATTGAGAGGGATGAAGGTATTCTGCTCGGATATGACCTTTGATGCGTCTGCAAATCCTGTGATGTATGAGGATGGTGAGCCTGTATTCATAGATACTGAAAGGGATACCTGGAATATGGATCCCGTGGCTTTGGAAAAAGCCTTTGAACTCTATCCTGACACCAGGCTGGTAGTGCTTGCGCATCTCTACGGCGTGCCCTCCAGGATGGACGAGATCGCTAAGATCTGCAGGAGACATGACGCGATACTTATAGAGGATGCGGCGGAGGCCGTTGGGGCGGTATATAACGGGGATATTGTCAGCGGGAAGTGCGGTACCTTCGGAGATTATATCGCGATCTCATTTAACGGCAATAAGATAATAACCGGGTCCACCGGTGGCATGTTTCTCAGCAATGATCTCTCTGATACAGACAAGGTCCGCAAGTGGTCTACGCAGAGCAGGGAGGATGCTCCCTGGTATCAGCATGAAGAGCTTGGCTACAATTACCGCATGAGTAATATTGATGCCGGAATAGCAAGAGGCAATATGCTTCACATTTCGGAACATATCGCTCAAAAGAAGGCGATATATGAAAGATATAAGGAGGGGCTTAAGGATCTGCCGGTAAGCTTAAATCCCTTTGAGGAAAAGGCGGAGCCGAACTACTGGCTTACCTGCCTCCTTGTGGATAAGGATGCTATGTGCAGACAGGTCAGGGGGGAAAAGGAATACCTCTATACGCCTGAGCCCGGAAAAACCTGTCCTCAGGAAATACTGGAGAATATCTTTGCGATCAATGCGGAGGGAAGGCCGATATGGAAGCCTATGCACATGCAGCCTCTATACAGGATGAAGCCCTTCGTGACAGCAAAAGGATATGGCAGGGCATTGACTAACGCGTATATTGATGAAGGGGAGACTGAGGATGTGGGAGCGGATATCTTCTCAAGAGGCCTCTGCCTTCCAAGCGATAATAAAATGACACCTGATCAGCAGGATGTGATAATAGAAGTTATCAGGAGATGCTTTGACTGAGGCCGGTCTTTAAGGGCGGCGGACGCTTGTGATCTGAAGGGGCGGTTATACGATCTTGTATCAGAAGTATATTAAAAGGTTTTTTGACATAGTGCTTTCGATCGCGGCGATAACGCTTCTTTCGCCGGTGCTGATCGTTCTAGCGATCCTGGTGAGGGTTAAGCTCG
Source organism: uncultured Lachnospiraceae bacterium (assembly GCA_902803745.1). Classification (GTDB taxonomy): domain Bacteria; phylum Bacillota; class Clostridia; order Lachnospirales; family Lachnospiraceae; genus NK4A144. The sequence goes on along the minus strand of CADCRB010000075.1, from coordinate 6,969 downwards.
GTTCTCCCGTGCTTTTCAGGCAGAAGAGACCGGGATATCATGGAGAGATCTTCGGACTTATGAAATTCCGCACTATGACGGATGAGCGGGATGAAAACGGAGAGCTGCTCCCGGATGAGGTGCGTCTTACTCCGTTCGGCAAAAAGCTCCGCTCTACTTCTCTTGACGAGCTTCCTGAATTTTTCAACATATTAAAAGGAGAAATGTCCTTTGTGGGACCCAGGCCTCTGCTCGTGCAGTATCTGCCGCTTTACAATGAGGAGCAGGCTCATAGGCATGACGTGCTTCCGGGACTTACGGGCTGGGCGCAGGTGAACGGGCGAAATGCCATATCCTGGGAGAAGAAATTCGAATATGATGTCTATTATACGAGAAACATCTCGTTTTTACTGGATCTAAAGATAGTCTTTATGACTGTGGGCCGTGTGATCAAAAGGGACGGCATATCGTCCAAGACACATGCAACAATGGAGTTTTTCACAGGAACACCTGCTGATAAAGAGCAGGGGGATTGACCGTCTTTATTTGTCAAAATATTAAATGTCAAGATATACATTAGTAAATGTCAAGATACAGGACGGATAATTTGACATAAAAACACAAAACTATCTTGACAAATCATTTTCCCTGATGTACAAATGAATAAACGGAACTGTATTTTTAAAGAGGAGAGCCAAATGAAATACGTCGACGTTCATGAGGCTGCCGCGATATGGAAAATGACAGAGCGGCGCATTACAATGCTCTGCCGTGACGGTAAGATCAATGGGGCCAAAAAAGAGGGCAAGCTCTGGCTTATACCCGAAGGCACCAAAAGACCATATGACGGCAGGACAAAAGAAGCAAAAAGCAGCGAAACAGTATCTGCAAAAAAGGAGAAAAGAATGGGTAAATATTTCGGTACGGACGGATTCCGCGGGAAGGCAGGAGTAGATCTTACTGCTGAGCATGCATTCAAGACAGGTCAGTTTCTGGGGTGGTACTACAGCAAGGAAAGACCGGCAAAGATCGTTATAGGTAAAGATACAAGGCGCTCTTCTTATATGTTTGAAAACGCTTTGAGCGCAGGTATCACATCTACCGGCGGATTCTCATATCTTCTGCATGTGACTACAACCCCCTGCGTGAGCTACATCACAAGGACTGAGGGCTTTGACTGCGGCATCATGATATCTGCAAGCCACAATCCTTTCTATGATAACGGAATAAAGCTGCTTAATGCAGAGGGTGAGAAGATGGAGGATGAGGTCCAGGATCTGGTAGAGCGCTATATCGACGGAGAGATCACGGATGTCGTTCCTGCTACTGAGGACAAGATCGGGCAGACCATTGATTTCTATTCCGGAAGAAACAGATATATCGGATATCTGACCTCCATAGCTCCGGTATCATTTGAAAACCGTAAGATTGCGCTGGACTGCGCGAACGGAAGCGCCTGGATGATAGGCCGCGCGGTTTTTGATGCTCTGGGTGCAAAGAATTATGTGATGAACAATACGCCCGATGGTATTAACATCAACTCAAATGCCGGATCTACCCATATAGAGGGACTGCAGAAGTATGTGCGTGAGCATAAGGTGGATGTTGGATTTGCTTTCGACGGTGACGCTGACAGATGTCTTGCAGTGGATGAATACGGCGATGTGGTAAACGGCGACACCATAATGTATATCTGCGCAAAGCATTTTAAGAGCAAAGGGATGCTTCCCAGCAATACGGTAGTCACCACGATTATGAGCAACTTCGGTCTTTATAAAGCCTTTGACAGCGCAGGCATCAATTACGAAAAGACCAAGGTCGGTGACAGATATGTATATGAAAACATGAAAGAGAACAATCATATGATCGGCGGTGAGCAGTCCGGGCATGTGATCTTCCGTAAATATGCGCACACGGGAGACGGCCTCGTAACCGCCATAATGCTTATGACAGTGATGGTAGAGACACAGCTTCCTCTGTCCGTGCTCGCATCCGAGGTCAAGATGTATCCTCAGGTGCTGAAAAATGTAGAGGTTGATGACAAGGAGAAGACTCTTGAGGATCCGGCTGTCAAGAAAGCCGTAGACGATACGGGAGCCTATCTCGGAAATGACGGAAGGGTGCTCCTCAGGGCGTCCGGAACGGAGCCGGTGCTTCGTGTCATGTCCGAGGCATCTACCTACAAAGATTGTGAGAAGTGCGTGGATGAGATAATCGATGCAATGAAGAGCTCCGGACATCTCATCAAGGTGCGCTGAAACTTAAGAAAGGAGTCCGAAATGAAGCTTACGATAAATGATCTCTATGACCTTGAGCATACTAAGGCGGCTGATTATCTCAGGAAATTTACCTATCCCTGGGAAGCGCTGGAAGGCATAAAGGAGCTGATACTTGAGATAGGAAAGACTCTCAGTCCTGATGAATATGATCATCCGGAAGAGGATGTCTGGATCGCAAAAGATGCAAAACGCTATCCGAATAATTATATTGCAGGTCCCTGCATTATAGGGCATGGTACTGAGGTGCGTCCCGGAGCCTTTATCAGGGGATCGGCACTTGTTGGTGATAACTGTGTGGTAGGGAATTCCACGGAGCTTAAGAACGTCATACTTTTCGACAATGTCCAGGTTCCTCATTATAACTATGTGGGCGATTCCATCCTTGGCTATAAGGCACACATGGGAGCAGGCTCCATCACCAGTAATGTTAAATCCGATAAAAAGCTTGTCGTGATAAAAAATGAAGGGGAACTTATCGAAACCGGACGCAAGAAGGTTGGCGCTCTTGTGGGTGACAGGGTTGAGGTAGGATGCAATACCGTACTGAACCCCGGGACCGTAGTAGGAAGGGATTCAAACATCTATCCCGTATCCTGTGTCAGAGGAGTTATTCCCGCAAACAGCATATTTAAGTCAAAGGACAATATAGTGACCAAAGAATAAGACCGCAGAAGGAACGGATCACAAACTGGAAGGAGATTTCATTATGAAGGTAATAGTTGTTGACACTTATGAAGAGGGAGCAAAGAAGGCAGCAGATGTCATCGAGAAACTTGTGAGAGAGAATCCTGAATGCACGCTTGGGCTTGCGACAGGATCGAGCCCTGTGGGTATGTATAAGGAACTGGCAAGAAGATGTAAGGACGAGGGTCTTGATTTTTCAAAGGTTCATTCCGTGAATCTTGACGAGTATGTGGGTCTTGCGCCTGATCATCCCCAGAGCTACAGATATTTCATGGATGACAATCTCTTTAATCATATTAACATAGACAAAGCAAATACCTATGTCGCAAAAGGCACAGGAGATGTAGAGGCTAATCTTAAGGAATTCAATGATATCCTTGATAAGACAGATATAGATCTTCAGGTTCTGGGTGTAGGACCCGACGGACATTTAGGCTTTAATGAGCCCGGAGAATTCCTCTATGAGAAGGCTCACAAGGAGACTCTTGAGGACAGCACGATAGACGCAAATACCAGATTCTTTGAGAACAGGGATGAGGTTCCCAGATATGCCGTCACAATGGGGATGGGCTCTATCATGAAGGCGAAGACTCTCCTTATGATCATCAATGGAAACAAGCAGGAGGCGGCAAAGAAGCTTTTGATGGATGACAAGATCGATCCCAAATGCCCTGCAACCTTTATGAGAATGCACAGGGATGCTATCGTAGTGATCGAGAAGAAGCTTGCCGATGAGATAGGCTATAAAGGATGATCCCTCTAACCCTTGTATCTGCCATAAAATATTTGACTATATATAGTATTTAAGATATACTAAAATGTCTTAATATTTTCGTAACATTATTTCAGAAGCCAATGTAGACAGGGGCTTCGGAAGAGTCAGGAGAAAAAATGGCTGCAAGGGACAGATCCGGACGGGGCAGATCCGGCGTAGGAAGGTATGAAGAATATGACGGCTTCGGAAAGTTCAGCCGCGAAGAATATGCGGGCTTTGATGACGAAGATGATCGTGTGATGCGGGCTCTCGACGAGAATACCCGCGGCGGCCGTTATGAAGAAGAGTATTATGAGGAAGAAGAATACTACGAAGACGATGAGTACTACGACGAGGATGAAGACGACGGATATTACGGGGGTGAAGACGACGGATATTACGACGATGATGAAGAATACTATGATGACGATGATGAATACTATGAGGAGGAGCCGGTAAGGCGCAGGGAGAGACCTGTAAAGACAAGGAAGGCGCCGGCATCTAAGAAAACAAAGAAGAGTCCTCCTCCTAAAAGAAGCAAGAGCAGCAAGGCTCCTTCAAAAAGCACAGGCGGCGCAAAGAAATCCGGAAAGAAGAAAAAGCAGGATCCGAGGTATGAGGAAAAGCCCCGAAAGAAAGGACGTTTCCTGCTCTTCTTCATAGAAATACTTGTATTCATCGCTTTGATAGTGGCTCTTTTTGTGATAATGAAATGGAGTAAGGTCAATAAGACAAAGCTGACCGAAAGCCAGATTTTTATCAATGATGAGCTGAAGGCTGTACTCGACGAGGATAAAAGCGCTACCGGCGAGGACAGCGGCGGAAAAGACGAGTGGGGCATGAAAGGGTACAAGAATGTAGCTCTCTTCGGAGTGGATGCAGGCGGTACCAGATCGGATACGATCATCATTGCTTCCATAAATGTCAAGACAAGTGAAGTAAAGATGTGCTCGATATACAGGGATACTTATCTCAATATTGACAGCATGGATAATCCGAATTATACCAAGGCCAATGCGGCATATGCCAAGGGCGGTCCCGAGCAGGCCATCAGGATGATAAACATGAACACGGATATGAACGTTGATGATTTTATCACCGTGGACTTTGATGCTCTGGAAGATATCATAGACGATCTGGGCGGAGTAGAGATAAATGTCCAGCCTGAAGAGGTTGACTATATCAATGACTATCAGTTCAGTATCGTTATGGATCTGGGCGGACCCAATGAGGGCAAGATCAAGAACCCCAGAAATTTCACTGCGGTGACCCAGCCCGGACCACAGACCCTGAACGGACTTCAGGCTACGGCCTACTGCAGGATAAGATATACTGCAGGTTCTGATTTCAGACGTACCGAGAGGCAGAGGGAGGTCATTTCCCAGATAGTGCAGAAGGCAAAGGGTGCATCGCTCAAGCAGCTGAACGACATATTGAATGATGTGCTGCCCCAGATAACGACAAGCTTTTCGGCTGCGGAGTTTGCGGAATATGCATCCAAGGTCGGTAATTATACTATTTTAGAGACACAGGGCTTTCCCTTTGAGAATGTGACAGGGAAGATCGGCAAGCAGTCGATGGTCGTGCCGGATACCCTGGTAACTAATGTTTCGGAAATGCATACCTTCCTTTTCGGACCGTCAGCTTATTCGCCTACCACTAATGTGCAGGTGATCTCTGACAAGATCGAGCAGGACAGATCGGCGAGCGGATTGTGATAAAGACTGCGGATGTAGTGATCCTTACATATAAGCCGGATCCGGGGCTTTTTGATATCATTGAAAAGCTGGAGAACGGCGTTGTCCCTCCGGGAAAGATCATTCTGATGAATACCGGGAGACAGTATCTGGAGGAGCTGCTGGATTCCGACAGCAGGCTTGAAGGATTCGATAATATAGAGATTCATCACCTCAAAGAAGAGGAATTTGATCACGGCGGTACGAGAAAAAATGCGGCACGGTATTCAGATGCCGCATTTTTGATTTATATGACAATGGATGCGTATCCGGCAGATGAGCATCTTATAGAAAAGCTCATTGCACCTTTTGAGAAGGATGAAAGTATAGCAGTCACCTATGCAAGGCAGCTTCCGCGGAAGGGAGCTTCCCCGATAGAGCGATACAACAGACTCTTTAATTATCCTGAAGGTGACTTGAAAAAGACTAAGGCCGATAAGGAAAGACTCGGGATCAAGACATATTTCTGCTCTGATGTATGTGCATGCTACAGACGGGATATCTATGATGAGCTGGGAGGACATACGGATCACACGAATTTCAACGAAGACATGATCTATGCTCATAAGGCTGTGGAGAGAGGGTACAGTATTTATTACGCGTCTGAAGCCGCTGTGATACACAGTCACGACTACTCAGTAATGGAGCAGTACAGAAGGAACATTGAGCTCGGCCGGTCACAGGCGGAGCATCCGGAGGTCTTTGATTCCGTGCCTTCGGAAGGAGAAGGAAAGAGGCTCGTCAAGGGCTGTATTTCATATCTGCTAAAGCAGGGATACTGGTATCTTTTACCGGAATTTATCGCGCAGTGTGCAGGAAGGTACTTAGGTTACAGGAAAGGAAAAAAAGATGTGCGGGATAGTAGGATACGTAGGAAATGATCAGGCGGCGCCTGTAATACTGGAGGGGCTGGCAAAGCTTGAGTACAGAGGCTATGACTCGGCAGGACTTGCTGTGCGTGACGGCGAAGGAAAGGTGCGTGTCGTTAAGGCAAAGGGAAGACTTAAGGTGCTCGCCGAAAAAACAAATGACGGCGCTTCGCTGCATGGAACTCTTGGTATAGGTCATACAAGGTGGGCAACCCATGGAGAACCTTCGGAAATAAATGCGCATCCCCATGTTTCATCAAACAAGTCTGCGATCGATGATGCAAATGTGGTGGGAGTCCACAACGGTATCATTGAGAATTATCAGGAGCTGAGCGCAAAACTCCTGCGTCATGACTACACCTTTTATTCGCAGACTGATACTGAGGTCGCGGTAAAGCTCGTTGATTATTACTATAATAAATACAAGATGGGACCCATTGATGCAATGGCGAAAACCATGGTCAGGGTCCGGGGATCATATGCTCTGGCCTTGATGTTTAAGGAGCATCCCGATACGCTCTGGGTTGCCCGCAAGGATTCTCCCATGGTTATCGGGGTGACTGATGATGCGACTTATGTGGCTTCCGATGTGCCTGCGATCCTTAAGTATACGAGAAGCGTATATTATATCGGTAATCAGGAGATGGCCTGCCTGCGTGCGGGGGAGG
>CADCRB010000074.1 GCA_902803745.1 uncultured Lachnospiraceae bacterium | reverse complement strand
CTTTTGTCATATCGACTTATACCAAATATCTGCTCACATCTCGAAAGATGATTTTCCGCTGTCTGCAGTATAATATCCTGAAGCGGAGTGGACCTCTTCTAAATGCATGCCTCAGATTGCTTCTTCATTTTTAGCATTATCTTCATACGGTTAAGGCCATATCGGTCGAATTCTTCTTTTGTCATCAAGTTTATATCTTTCATTTCCGCTCCTGTCCAGATGTTAAAAAGTAATCATTCTTTGATTAATGCATATCTGTTCTATTCCTATAGTATCGATATTTCACCCACAAAAGCATCCATTTTCATGAACATTTTTATCAGAGGTCGAATGTATGTTTTCCCACAGGTAATTCTTCAAACCCTATATTAAATACCCGCTCCTGTGTCAATGAAAAACTGTTGATTCCTTTACTTATCCATTTGAAAAATCAATGTTATTTGGTAGAATCATGAACAGGTAGTTCTTAGGGATCCGCATCGATATAAGGAAAGAAAGTCATGTTATCCAAATTCAAAGAAAACAGAAAAAAGATCGTCGTAGTGTTCGTATGCCTGATGGCTGTCATTATCGCTGTTACAGTCGGCGTGATCGTGTATCGGAACTCCGATAAGGTCAAGGTTAAGAACTACCTGGAAATGGGTAGCAAATATCTGTCGGAAATGCAATATGAGCAGGCCATTGTAGAATTCACCAAGGCTTTCGAACTGGATCCCGATAACCCGGTTGTGACCGGAAACCTGGTTACCGCGTACTCAAACTGGGCTGATGCGCTGGTCGAAGAAGAAAACTATGATAAGGCTATAGAGATACTCACGCAGGGATATGAGCTCACGGGTGACGAAAGCCTCAATGCGCGGATCACCGAGATCCGAGGCACACTCAAAGCCATTAGCGACAAGAACCATCGCGATATCCTATATGCTCTGACAGCCAAAATACATGACGGATTAGCCGGGATCGGCATAGCCGGTATGCCATCTTCCGGAAGGTACAGAACCTTCGATGAAAAAAGGGAAGTGTTCATGCCCGTGATCAATGATCTGAATGATTATATCGAAAAAATGGATCTCTATTCAGATCAGGTCCCGCAGGAGCAATTTCCGGTCTCCGACGTCGACGCTTACTGTAACGGCCTCACAACAGCTACTGATGTCGATCTGCCCGCTATCTTAACACCCGGGTACGTATACGCTGCATTAAGTGTATGCTATCTGCACATAGGCGAAATGGAGAACTGCCTTAATGCACGTACAAAACTGGCGGAAGCGATCGGAGATAAGACTATATTGAACGATCATTTTGATAGTTCCGGAGATACGGAATACGATAAATACGGCAGGACCCTGCGTAGTATTTCCGGTGGTTTCTCCTTTGGATACAGTGATGAATCCGCCAACAACGAAACCCGGTCGGAAACCGAATATAGTCTGGATGTATACGAATATGAAAACGGAAGAATGATCTCAGATACACAGACATCCGTCGGCTTGTATCATTACTATACATATTCCTATCAGGGAGATACGGTAAATGTTGAATGCTATTCTGATATTGGTGTCATGCAATACGATACGAGCGAGACTTTTCAGATCGATAAGTACGGAAATAACCCCAGAGATACAGAGATGTGGGCTATATCTGTCCAATAAGTTTCTCTAATACATTCATCTCCATGTCATCGCTCACAGCGCTCTGCGTCTTGTAGAGTTCTTCGGCCTTATTGTAATACTCCTTGAACCGGCTGTAATCCCTGCTGTCAGCTGCATTCTCTTCCTGCTTATCTATCTCCAGGAAAGCAAGACGCTTATATGTATTATAGTTATCGCCATATTTCTCGAGCATCATGTCAAGCTCATCCTCTGCCGCTTCCAGATCATCCGTCTGCTCATATATGATGGCCATGTTGTTGTGAGTCGTATAAGTATCCCAGCCTTTGTCCGCGATCTGAGTAAATACACCCAATGCGCTGTCGTAATAAGACACATCCCCTGTAAGCCCGGCCATGCTTATGTAGCACTGAGCGAGTTGTTCCAGCACGCTCGCCTTTATACCGCTGTCATATCCTGATGCTTTCTCAAGCACACTTATGGCTTCTGACAGCTGCGCCTCATCTTCATGGTCGTAAAGAGAAGCGCAAAGCATTCCAGCTCTTGCCTTTGTCTGATCATCTTCCGCAGCCTCGATGCATTCCTTATACAGACCGATCGCTTCATCAGTATTCCCGCGCGAAGCTTCTATCTCCGCATTGGCAAGCATCAGATCCACATTCTCCGTGTTCAGATCAGCGGCCTCATTCAGCACACTTACAGCTTCATCAGCCTCACCGGCCCTCGCAAGGGCTATTGCTTTATCTCTGTAAATAAGTGCGTTTGACGGATCCAGCTTGATTGCTTCATCATAATCATGTACAGCGCTGTCATACTGCTTCATCTCAAACAGATCATTGGCTCTCAGATGATATGCAGACGACTCCAGTGTCTTATCAAGGTCGAAATAAAAACCGTCGATCAGTCTGTCATCTATGCATTCGATACTCCCTTCATGATCACCGCTGTAATAGAGTTCAAGAGCATCACTAAGACCCGCCTTGTATTTTTTCTCTCCGGTATTTTTAAGCGTGATTAGTGAAACGGCGGCAATTATTCCTGCGATCACAGCAGCGATCGCCACTGCGACTATCCGTCTGACAACCCCGGCGCGATATTTAAGATCATATTTTTTGATATTATCAAGGATCTTCTTTATCTCATCAAAACTCTGGAATCTGTTCTCCGGCTCAGCCTCCAAAGACCTGGTTATGATGTCAGCCAGTCCCCTGTTCATCATGGGATAGATGTCGAGAACAGGCTTGATATCACCGGGCTCGGAAGAAGGCTTGATCCCGGTCAGCATATGATAGAGAGTCGCACCAAAGCTGTAGATGTCGGACCGCTTATCATAAAGGATCCACGATTCCCTATTCTCTTCCCTCATCACATTTGCAGGTGATCCGGACATTGGTACCGTCTTATCAGATGTGCCATCGTGAAGCAGTACCGTCTCCTGTATACCGGCCCCCGGCATGGGTACTGTCTTATCGGATGAATGATCGTACAATAATACCGTCCTCTGCATGTCAGATCCCGGCATGGGGACTGTCCTATCGAATGGATCATCGTGCAGTAATACAGTATCCTGTATACCGGCCCCCGGCATGGGCACTGTCTTATCAGATGGATCTTCGTGCAGTAATACCGTTTCTCCGTATTCACCTGCCGGAGCCGCAGCAGCCCTTGCCGCCTTAAGTGCATTTCTCCTGTACTCAAATGATCGTCTCTGCTCAGGCGCGGCATATCCGGGCGTAAATCCGAATGCATAACTGTTGGCAGCACTGAGTGCGCTGGATATGTTGAAATCAATGAGACACACATCCCCCTCAGGAGTGATCATTATATTATCGGGCTTGATATCACCATGGATCACGGGAGGTTTTGAATTATGAAGATAAACCAGAGCATCGCACAACTGCCCGGCATATTTGATGACTTCCTGCTCGGAGAGTCTGCCCCTCTCTTTGAGGATATCCTTAACAGACTGTCCCGGTATGTAATCCATCACGGTGAATACCGCGTCTTCTGTTACGATGAAGTCCAGGACCTGCGGGAGATACGAATGTCTGAGATTCTTGAGCGTATCTGTCTCTGTCCGTTCATTCACAAGGCCGCGTATAGCCTCGTGCTGCTTCTTGAGCACGACCTTCTTTCGCAGTCTCTTGTGATAGGCTTCATATATGATGCCTCCACCGCCCTGTCCTATCTCGCCTAATACGTCATATGTATCTGTTATCTCACGGCTAAGGTTCAGCATCTCTTATTTCTTCCTTAAATCAATGACGGAGCTATGGACAGGCCTGTGTTTTCATTGTACGGGATAAGGGTCGCCTGCACGGCATGGTACAGATCTGATTTCCCAGGCCGATTCTCACCGGCCACTTTTCCTACCGGTTGATTCAGCGTTTTTTGTCACCGGGCCTGTTCTTGCTGACTCCTTTTTTCTGCAAGTGTCATACACCATGGGAATAAAAATGAAATATAGAACATCCGCAGAAAATTGGATGCGAGCGAGCCTCCCGCGCCGGGGATCCACTCCTTCAGGAGAAATGACAGGATAATATCGACAACATAGTATCCGAAAAGACCGATCACAAGCCTTGTGACTCTTGTCATCATGGGCACGTCGGTTGAAAAGACGATCCGCCTTCTCTCCAAAACCCAGCCTGCCAGAAATCCGATGCTCATTCCCACAGATTTGAAAGTGTCCTTGGCCATTTTAGAACCGTCGACCAGAAGTTCCCCTGCTGCATCAAAGTCCTCCGGATAGGGTTTCACCGAAGCATATATCGCCACTGCAAATGCGATCCCGATCCCTATCAGCATCACCATGATATCCTTGTCAGGGTGTGCCTCGATCCACTGCATGAGTTTTAACGTCAGCCACATGATAAGAAGCCCGAACAATGAGCCGACTATGATATCCTGCGGCGCATGCACGCCAAGATAGATACGACTGAACGCGATGAGGACCAGGAACAGCACCAGAAAAACCCGCAGGATCCGGGGCAGTTCCTTTCTTATCGCCCCTCCGCCGAACAATGTGGCGGCGTTTGTGCTGTGTCCGCTCGGAAAGGAATAACCGGTAGCCGTCTCCATGGAATCACCGTAGGGTACGATCCTCGCATCCCTGAGCCACGGGCGGTAGATGCAGGCTGTCACCTTCAGAAAATCGTTGAGGATCCTGTTGCCGCACATGCCCATCAGGAAATACTGGCCGTACTCTTTGCTTACGCACCAGTAGATGGCGGCTATGATGACCAGCGAAGTACCCTTTTCTCCCAAAAAGGTCATCTCGGAAAGAAATTCAGCGAGGCATTCTCCCGCACCGTTCCTGAGTTCCTGCAAAGCCAATAAAATGTTGATATCCATGCTTTGTCTCCTGTTCACTCATTGAAACATGTTAACACCTTTATCATTTTGACAACTCAACGGGGATAAGTCAATAAGTCACCGGGG
>CADCRB010000073.1 GCA_902803745.1 uncultured Lachnospiraceae bacterium | reverse complement strand
CGACTATAGCCGCATCAGCCATATTGTAGAGCTGCTGGAAGAGATTTCCCAGAAGAAGCGGCACAGCGAAAGAGACCATGAGTCCCAAAGGGGAGCCCACGGTCATATCGCGCACTTTATTCTTATTACTATTATTATTCCCTGCCATTTAAGAATACCTTCAAGGCTTGTCGGAATTAAGAAGTTTTCTGCGACGTACTTTTTCGAGGCGTAATGTTACTTAGAAAGTGCTCCTAAACTCAGGGGCGAGCGTACACGGATGTACGCGAGAGCAGTTACTGAACAAGGATGTGAATAACTGCGGCCCCGTGACTTACGAACTACATAAAGGCACTTTCTTAGTAACATAGCTGAGAAAAAACTACAAGCAGAAACTATCTTATTCCGGCAAGCCCCAAACAATATATAAAATTCGATTATTTCACTACAATATTTATGATCTTCCCGGGAACGTAAATCTCCTTCACAATGCTCTTCCCCTCGATCTTATCCGCTACAGCCTCCTTCGCGGCTGCAAGCGCCGTATCCTTATCGGCATCCACAGCGATCTCAACGGTACCGCGTACCTTTCCGTTCACCTGCACACCTATCTCTCTGGTGTCATCAGCAGCCTTGCTCTTGTCAGCTACAGGCCACTTCTCATCAAATATCGAGGTATCATGTCCCAGCTCTTCCCATACCTCTGCAGCAATATGCGGTGCAAAGGGAGCAAGCAGGGTCGCATAGGTCTCAAGGGTTGCCTTATCCACTCCGTCAAGCTTTGACAGCTTATTATTAAACTCCATAAAGCCTGATACCACAGTGTTGAGAGAGAAGGCTTCCAGCCTGCTGCTTATCGTATCCACGAGCTGATGCCTGATCTTTACAAGCTCAGGTGTCTCGGCTACACCCTTGTCCTTATTCTCCTGCACCAGGTTCCAGAATTTCGAAAGGAATCTGTACACTCCGTCTATGCCCCTGTCATCCCACTCGGAATCAAGCTCCGGAGGTCCTACAAAAAGCTCATACATCCTGAGGGAATCACAGCCGTAGTCACGCACCAGATCATCAGGCGATACCACATTACCCTTGGATTTGCTCATCTTGATACCGTTCTTGCCGGTGATCATACCCTGATTGAAAAGCTTATGGAAGGGCTCGTCAAAGCCTATGACTCCTATATCATAGAGGAATTTGGTCCAGAATCTGGAATAAAGCAGATGCAGGACAGCATGCTCCACTCCTCCGATATACATATCCACAGGAAGATACTTATCAGCCTTCTCTTTTGATACGAGCTCCTTATCATTATTCACATCGACATAGCGAAGGAAATACCAGGATGATCCGGCCCACTGTGGCATGGTATTGGTCTCTCTTTTTGCATCTCCGCCGCACTTGGGACATTTGCAGTTTACCCAGGAATCAATTGCTGCAAGAGGTGACTCTCCGGTTCCCGTAGGCTCATAATGCTCTACCTCAGGAAGCTTCAGCGGAAGCTCCTCTTCAGGCACAAGCACCTCACCGCACTTCGGGCAATGAATGATGGGTATGGGCTCTCCCCAGTATCTCTGTCTTGAGAAGACCCAGTCCCTTATCTTGAAGTTCTTCTTAGCATGCCCTATGCCCTTCTTCTCGACCATATGCGGTGCTTCCTTTTTGAGCACGGCAGACTCCATCCCGTTCCACTCTCCGGAATTGATCATGGTCCCTGAGGCTTCGGTATAGGCCTCGGTCATATTTTCTATCTCTTTGCCGTCCTTGGCGATGACCTGGGTTATCGGTATGTCAAACTCCTTAGCAAATTCAAAGTCTCTGTCATCATGGGCAGGCACGCACATGATGGCGCCCGTTCCGTAGTCTGCGAGTACATAGTCTGAAAGCCATATCGGTATCTTCTCATTATTCATAGGATTGATGGCATAGGAGCCTGTAAATACACCTGTCTTCTCCTTATTCTGAAGACGGTCCACATTACTCTTGTTTGCAGCATAGGTAATATAATCATCTACTGCCTTTCTTGTCTCATCCGTAGCAAGCGATGCGGCTAGCTCATGCTCCGGCGCCAGCACCATGAATGTAGCACCGTAGAGTGTATCAGGCCTTGTAGTATAAACGGTGATCTTCTCATTTCTGCCGTCTACAGGGAAGTCTACCTCTGCGCCGTAGGATCTTCCTATCCACTCGGTCTGCATCTTCTTGACCTTCTCAGGCCAGTCAAGCTTATCAAGATCATCAAGGAGCCTGTCTGCATAGGCAGTGATCTTAAGCATCCACTGCTTCAGGTCTTTCTTGGTGACATCTGCTCCGCAGCGCTCACATTTGCCGTCCACCACTTCTTCATTTGCAAGCCCGGTCTTACAGGAAGGACACCAGTTTATGGGCATCTCCTTCTCATAAGCGAGGCCCTTTTCGTACAGCTTCTCAAATATCCACTGTGTCCATTTGAAAAATTTCGGATCAGTGGTATTGAGCTCCATATCCCAGTCATAGATAGCGGCGATCTGCTTTATCTGCTTTTTGATATTTGCCACATTTTCGGCTGTCGACTCGGCAGGCTGCTTGCCTGTCTTTATCGCATAGTTCTCAGCCGGAAGTCCGAAGGCATCCCAGCCCATGGGATGTATGACATAGTGACCGTTCATCAGCTTATATCTGCTCCATACATCGGATATCACATATCCTCTCCAATGCCCTACATGCAGTCCGTTTCCGGACGGATAGGGAAACATGTCGAGGCAGTAGTATTTCGGTTTCTTACCGTCATCCACATTAACGGGATGCTCCTCCCACTCCTTAGTCCATTTCTCTTCTATGACATTATGATTGTATGGTTTCTTCATTTCTTCTGCTCCTTAAAGAATTTTGAAGTCAATTATCTACTAGGATATAAAACGTGTCAAGAAAACTCAGGGAATACATATCCCCGTTCTACTCCTCCGGAAGACTTCCGTAAGAAGCCACAGCCTCATCCACTGTCATCTCTCCGTTTCCGACAGCATAGATAGCAGCCCTGAACTGTCTGACTGCCGGATCCATCAGCCCGGTTTCCTTGTCACTGAAACTCCTGTCATCCGGTATCTTCGAAAGTGATGAATATATTTCATCATTCGAAAAATCATCTACCGGCGCGATAAGCCGCTTTAATCCTGCCATGTTGCCAAGCTCTTTCTCGCAGATCAGAAACCGCATGAACTCATTGGCCATGTCGATGTTGCTGCTGTTTTTGTTAACGGAGAAACAGATACTGATCGAATTGATAAAGTATCCGCCATCATCTCCCGCAGGTGCAACGAAGAATCTGTATTTAAATGGATGCGCTGAAAAGGCATCGGACTTGCTCTCTCTCTTGGCCGTTCCCGATACGACATCTCCCGTAGCGAACATCATCGGTACATCACCTTCAAAAAACCGCATGATCACCGAATCATATTCATCAGTTATCTCCTCCTGACATTTTGCCAGATCTATGCAGTCAGAGTTAACAAATTCATAAAGTCTCTCAAGTGAAGGACGCATCAGTTCTCCCGATGAAGGTTCGAGATCGTTGAGAGCGTCAAGCTTGTCGCTGTTATTTTTTACATTATATGCAAACATCGGATATGCAAAGCAATTAAAAAGTCCCGATCCGCTGAACCTGTCTGTTCCCATCATAGGAGATCCGTATCCGGCGCTCTTAAGCTTGTCACATACATCCTTAAGCTCCTTAAAGTCAGTCGGAACCTCCAGCCCTTCTTTCTCAAAGATATCCATATTTACAAGCATTCCATAGGATGTGGTAAAGATCGGAAGCATTAAGACATCACCCGAATCCGTTGTCCTAATCAGCGAATCTCTGATGCAGGAATAATCAATACCTACGGAAGGATCGGACAAAACCTCGCAGGCACCAAACATGTCATCATACGTTTCATTACCGATCATCGAGCTGTTGGTCGTAAAGATATCAGGCGGCTCGCTGCTCACAAGGGCGTTTGATATGACATT
>CADCRB010000072.1 GCA_902803745.1 uncultured Lachnospiraceae bacterium | reverse complement strand
GCGACAACCAGAATCGAACTGGTGATACGGGTGTTGCAGACCCTTGCCTTACCGCTTGGCTATGTCGCCAGTAACTACGAGCAGAATGCAATCAAGCGTAAAACAAAATGACCGCTTGCGGGCATTTTTGTTTTATGTGCAGATTGTACGGTGCGACAGCACCAGACCGAGAAAAATACTTTAGTATTTTTCGAGGTCGCCATTCTGCGTTCCCTATTATATCAAATACTCTGTCAAAGTCAAAACTTTTTTACAATTCCTTCACATATCCCTCATCCGTCTTCACAAATCCCATCTTCATCATATATTTCTCATGTCCTTCCGACCTTCCCGAAAAGACTATCTTCTTTATCCCCACATCCGGAAGATGCTTATACAGGAAAGCTCCCACTGTAGAATCTCTGTAGGCAGGCAGGGAATAATCGAGCCAGATCTTCATACATCCTTCCTCTTCCATATTCCCTATAAAAACTCCTGCCGGAGTAGTCTCATATATGATAAAGAATGCCGTGTCACATTTTGACAATCCCTCCATGCTGGCCTCCGGGAAAAACTTCCTGATGTCCTCCAGATAGTAATCCACCAGATATGGTACCGAACCGCTATTCGTATTTCCTTTTATCAGTCTGTAGTTTTCTTCCTGCCTCCCCAGCCTGATCAGCTGATATATATTGATCAAAATAATACAAAAATTCATCAGGGCCGCGGGATAACTATGGATTATCAATGCATATACTGTAAAAATGATACACCCTGTAGTATTAACTATCCTGAGTTTCTTTACCGATGTCATAAGCATCGAAACCACAACCAGTATCGATCCAAGATATCCGATCCCTTCAATGATAAATCTGCTGTTCATTGATATCTCCTCCAAACTATCCCGGTATATCAGTCATTTTCGGGACTATTTTTTGTTGCTCTCAGTATAACCTTGTGCTGTGTAAGCTTGTACGGAGTCCTTTTTTCGATTACTTCCCGGCATACATCCAGAGTTCTCTGCATCTTTTCCACCATTTTTTTAAGCGACCTGTATATCTTCTCTTCATCCGTCTCCGCATATAGAACAAAAGCATCCTTTGTCATCTTAAGGCTTCTGATAGCCTGAACTTTTTTATTCTCCTCTATCTCCACAACATCCGTAAGCAGACCTATGTCATAGAGTATTATCGGATTCCTGCTTGCTGCCACGTCTATCTCGTCTGCGATCCTTATAAGCGCAGCAAGATAAGGCAGACAAACCCTGTTGCCGTTAGGAAGCAGATAGTCCGAAGGATATGCCTTCTCGTCAAACAGATCCGCCTTTCTGTGTCCCCTTACAACCTGTTGAACCGCAAATACATGCTCGGAGGATGGGATATCAAAAACCCTTGCGTACTTTTCAATAAAAAATGAACTGAATTCATTGTGACGATCCCTTACAAAATCAGCCCGTGTATGATCCGGATGCTCCTTAAAGTACTCCTCCTCTCCCAAACGATCCTTAAATTCCTCATAATCCTTTTCACTTATCCCCATACCAACATCATGAAGATAGGAAGCCACGAGCAGTATATAAAGCTCATCCGCATTAAGTTTATTTACCTGTTCGGTACCTATAAGCCGATTGCATGAATCTATTACCGTCATACAGTGAAGGTCTGAATGATCTGTATATTCAGGAAAAAGCAGTCTGTATCTGGAAAGGATATTCTGGGTTGAAAAGACTATTTCCCGGAATCTGCCATGCAGATCGGGATCCAGTGCACGAAGCGTCTTTTCCAGAAGATAATCCGTACTCTCCACTGCAATAAGATCCTGCTCTCTTATTGTAATAGTAAGCACGTTGAGACCCAGCATGTTCCTGTATGAGATCTCATCTGCGATATTATATACCATTCGTATTCCTATATTTCCGGAAGACTCTTCATCCGATACCAGCGAAGCCATCTCACCGGGATCGAAAGGGATACAGTCATCCCTTATTCTCAGCAGTATACTTCCCTTAGAATATATAGTCCTGATATTGATCGAATGTTTTTTATTATCGTGTGAAAAACCATGCTCAACCACATTTCCGGCCATTTCTTCAAGACATAATGCGGAAAAATATGATGACTTCCTGCCCATATCATGAGCTCTGCAAAACTCCTGGACTCTCTCCGAAGCCGGAGAAACCCCGGACAGGCTTTGTATGGTGATCGCAAGGACATTCTCCGCTTTTGCCCCGAATTCCGGCTCAAAAAACAGATACTCATCTATAACCCTTGGTATTCGCTTCCAGTAGATCAAATTGTATACGGGAACCGTAAGTATAGTGAGTACTATACCTATAGGATTGGCAAACCATACTCCCTCAGCTCCCATTAACGGAGCAAGGATCATCGCCGGAAGCACCATTGAGAAGAATCCGTCAAATACGGATTGGACATTAACAAACAAAGTATGCCCCATTGCCTGAAGGAAATTCGTAAATATCTGACAAATCAGTATCAACGGGATACACAGTGAATAGATCACAAAAAGCTTATAAGTCAATTTATATACGTTACTTACTCTGTCCGGGAAGAATATCCCCGCAAGCTCGTGTGATGCTGCAAATATGACAGCCGCAACCAGACACGAAAGAAGCAGTCCTTTTGTAAAAGCAGTACGTACGACCTGCTTTATCGATGTCTTATCCTCTTCTCCGAAAAACACGCTGACCAGCATACGTACCACGGCACCGTTGGCAAGGCAGTAAGCAATAAAAATACCGCTTACCATACTGAACGCAGCCATTGCTGAAAGTCCATCATTCCCGGAATACCTTAGAAGTATCCGGTTTATGACTATACCTCTCAGCGCAAGACAGAATACCAGCAGTGCTCCGGGGAATCCGGTCTTTATCAGCGGCCAGGTCTCGGACCATAGTATCCGCCTGAAGTGATAATGAAGCTGCGCCTTAGGAAGCAGATAATAGGGAGCAAGTATCAGAAAATAAATAACATTGCTGAAGGATGTGGCAAGAGCAAGCCCCCATATTCCCATCCTGAATACAACGACAAAAAGGATATCGAGGGCCACATTTGATATGATCATGCCTGCAACTCCGGCATAGCCTCTTGTATCCTGACGCTCAAGCTGTAAGAACGAAGCTATCTGCTGCGCCAAAAGCATAGGCAGTATGCCTATGGCATATCCAACGATATATATTGCCAGGCTTCCCTTAAGTTCCTCATTCGCACCAAGGATAACAGCGATCGATCCGGGAAAGACAAGACTCAATATGGTCAGTAATGCACCTATGATAAAGGTCAGAGTGAGGTTCAGAGAGAAAATTCCTTCGGTCTTTTCCTGATCACCCCGTCCCATATGTTTTCCGCACAATACTGCGGTACCGCCGAGCAGCACGTTTCCTACTGCTGACAGGACATTTACCATGGAATAATAAAGTCCGACGACCCCGACAGCCGAAGAATCTATGAAATGTCCCGCTATAGTTCCATCGACTATAGAATTGACCGATCCCATTGCAAAAATCAGGATCTGTACCGGAAGCATCTTAAAAAAAAGGTTCTCTATCAGTTTATTAGTGTTTTTTTCTCTGATGTCCATAATTATTATCTTATATTATGAATTTTACTTTTTCAAGACGATACCCCTCCTAGCACGGGCAGCTAAACACTGAATCTTTTTATTATTCTCACTACTGAAGGAAGATATGTTCTGCCGAACAGATTTAGATGATTTGTCAGATGGTATAGATTATACAGCTCCCTACGTTCTTCATATCCCGGCACAACTCCCATGGAATCGAAATATGACTCATAAAACCTTCTGTCAAATCCGCCAAAAAGTTCCGTCATAGCTATATCTGCCTCATTACACCCGACATAGGCGGCAGGATCGATCAGTACCGGCGATCCATTTTCATCCGACATAAAATTGCCGCCCCATAGATCTCCATGTAAAAGAGAAGGTTTGTCTGGCTCGTAAAGATATCTGTCGATATTGTCAAGAAGCCTGTCGGCAGCTCTGACAACAGAACTGTCAAAATACTTTTCTGCAAGAATAAACTGAGGACGCAGTCTGCACTCCGAAAAAAATCCTGTCCAGCTGTCCATAGGAGTATTTTTCTGATACCCGGCCCCTATATAATTATCCCTGTCAAAGCCGTATTTCCCTCTTTCCAGATACGGTGCGGTATCCGCTTTATGCATTGCAGCAAGACCGGCTCCAAGCTGTTCCCAAAAATCTTCCTGCCGCCTTCCGCTTTCAATATACTCCATAAGAACAAACGAATGACCTGCATCCGTACCCCTTGCATAAACCGTTGGCACTCTGATCTTTCCGGCAAGCTTTATCGCAGCTATGCCCTCCGCTTCCGCTCTGAAAAAATCAGCATTTGAAACAGTATTTCTTTTTAAAAACAGGATTTCTCCATTTGAAAGAAATAACTTATACGCTTCGTTGGCATCTCCGCCGTGGACAGACTGTTTCTTATCTATCGAAACACTCTCCCCGCATGCATAAATCACTGCTTCTTCCAGCGAGAAACATTCCCTGATAGCATTCTCTTTTCGATCCATATTTCCATCCCGTATTGCTTTATACTCACAACGATGTCCTGCCGCCTTTTTGTTTAAGGAAAAAATCATCCAAAGCTTTAAGTATCTCTCCGGGAGTCATTGTTTTCAGGAGATAACCTTCCGGCTTATGCTTCAGCACCTCCATCACGGACTGCTTATCACTCTTTGATGTAAGAAATATTACCGGGAGTGACGCAGTGGAAAGCTCTGACCTTATCATCTCAAGCACCTTTGCCCCCGTGACTACCGGCATTTCATAATCAAGCAGTATAAGATCAGGCTTGTTCTTTGCCAGGTAAGTGATTGCATTCATGCCGGAATTAACCATGGTGACCTGATATGATCCCTCGAGCCAGCCTTTTATTGTACGAAGCATTACCGGATCATCGTCCACCACCAGTATCCGCTTCTTTTCACCCTCAGCTTCAATTATCTCGCTCGTTTCATTCATTGCATCAACCAGAAGTCTGACATTCAGCGGTCTCTCAAAGGTTCGGGTTATCACAGCGTCAGGAATAAAGACCCTTGCTTCTTTTATCTCCTCGCTGCTGCCGACAATAAAAAGCCTTGCTTCATCCTCCAGTATCTTATCCTTAAGAAACGTCAGTCCTTCGCCGGCCTTCTCCACATATTCTCCAAGATAAAGAAGGGTGATCGGAACTTTCATGCTCTGGCTGAGTTCATTTACACTTGGCGTACTGAAATATACCTCAAAGCCGGCCTCTTTAAGATTATCCTGTATCGCTTTGGTCATAAAGCTTTCTCTGTCACTGATCAGAAGTATCGTTTTATCCATAATCCACGCCTTTTCTCAAATGTCCTTCAATAGAGATAGTATAGCATCCCTGTCCACATCACGTACTGCTTTTTTTAGAGCATCTGTCATATCCCTTTTTCCTTCCGGTATCCGGTATCCCTCAAGCTGTCCCATTACACTATCTACTGTGTCCATGTCGAAAGCCTCGGCAAACTCACGTATGCCGTTGAGCATTTCCTTCAGCTCATCTTCTGATATTTCAGAAAGCTCTTTTTCGTCCACTGTTTCTTTCGTCGCTTTTGAAAGCTTTTCCCGATAGCTTCTGTACAATACAAGAAGTTCAGGTGTCCTCTTTTCCAACTCATCTAATTCATCCTGCATCCGCCCTGTATCCTTTTCCGATACGGCCTTCTGATATGAGTTTCCACGGTTCTCAAGTTCCAATGCCATAGCGGACAGATCCATAGCCCCGATCAGTCTCGAAGAGGATTTTAAAGCATGAACATGCACCGTATAATCCTTTATATTTTTCTCCGCTAGCTCCCTTTCTATCCTGTCAGCATTATCCTTTATTCCTTCTCTGAATCCGTTTATCACATCGAGAAGTGTACCGGCGTCACCCGAATTCTTTATTCCTTCATTTACATCTATTCCTTCTATGCCGTCAAAGTCTATTCCGGCAGATTCATCATTCTCTGGTTCCGCTTCTTCTTTTGGCCTTTCCTCTATCTTCTCCTCAGGCAGATATTTTTGAAGCGAAGACTTCAGCGTATGATAGCTCACGGGCTTTGTCATATAATCTGTAAAACCCTCTCTCATATACATCTCCCGGCTTCCCGACACAGCGTTAGCAGTAAGGACAATGACCGGAGTATCTGTATTAATATTACCCTCCAATTCCTTCATCGCATGTAGTGTTTCTATTCCGTCCATCTCCGGCATCATGTGATCAAGGTAGATGATATCGTATTTTTTCTGTTTCACCATGCCAAGGGTCTTCGCCCCGGAGTCAGCTGTATCGATCTTTATACCTGTACGTTTCAGAAGTCTTGTGACTACGAGAAGATTGTTATCCGTATCATCTGTTACAAGGATCAGCGCATCGGGCGCATAGAAGCTGTCGTTCTCATTCTCGCTCCCGCCGTGAGGTATATACTTTTTGAATGCCTCCGAAAGATCTCCTATCTCTTCCCACTTCATCACCTGCTGCAGCAATGAGAAATGAAAATCAGATCCCTTTTCGTACTCTGACTCTACTTCAAGCTTAGAATCCATACTTTCCAGCAGCTGTTTAGTGATGGACAGCCCGAGTCCGGTGCCCTTTACTGCCCTGTTTCGCACCTGGTCCAGTCTGTCAAAAGCAGAGAAGAGCTTGTCCATATCCTCTTCCCTGATACCTATCCCGGTATCCTTTACGGAAATATTCAGGTAAATACTGTCAGGTTTCTCTGTTCTTTCAAATCCGACATCAAGAGTAAGACCGCCCTGCTCAGTATATTTTACGGCATTTGAGAGTATATTTGTCATACATTGCTTGATCCGTATCTCATCTCCAAACAAAAGGTGAGGTATTGCCGGATCGACATGCACATCGAAGCTGAGTCCTTTATCATTAGCGAGTGACATAGTCATGCTTACCACATCATTTATGGTAGATGTCAGCTCATACTGTGCGGGCACTATGTCCATTTTACCCGCCTCGATCTTTGAAAAATCAAGTATGTCATTTATAAGAGAGAGCAACGTCTTGCCTGCACTCTGGATATCTTCAGCATACCGGCCTATCTCAGGATCCTTATTCTCCAGCAGTATCATCTCGTCAAATCCCAGCACTGCATTAATGGGTGTCCTGATCTCATGACTCATAGATGAAAGAAAAGCTGACTTGGCATCACTTGACGCCTTTGCCACTTCCAGCTCATTTTTTATCCGGTCCTCTTCTCTCAGGCGTTCAAGATAATCTTCGGTATCTTTCACGGTTTTAACAAGGGCGTCATAAAGCTCCTTTATCTCATCCCGGCTCTTTATCTTTATCTCTGCGAGTTCTTCCGTTCCCCCTATGCTGCCGTCCTTTTCGGAATAAGCAAATCCCTTCATGGCCTTTGACATCTTCCTTATCGGTCTTGCTACCGTAAACTGCATATAGGCGTCCGTAAGTGCGGAAATTATAATAGCTGCTGAGAATAAGACCATGATAAGCCTGAATGAAAAAGCCAGTGTAAGCTTGCTGTCAAGCTCTCTCTCCTTCCGAAACGGATTGAATCGCTTCTCATCGTCAAAGATCGTATCATCCTGATCCGCAGCCCCCACAGCCTCTCCGAGGACTCCTACAGGTCTCCTTCCACTCTCATCCGGAGGCGGAGCAATATCTTCCGGAGTTCTTTCCGGCTCTCCTTCAGGAGGAGCCATTTCCTCATTCTGCCATGTCATCGCGGTATTCCCGGATGCAGAGAGCATCCCTTCGCCGGCATCTTTAGGTCTGAGCATCTCTGAATCAATGATCGCAGTCAGATGTATCGCCACAAAAGCTGCCAGAAAAGTCAATATCACTGCCTCTATCACGATCACTCTGGTCACACGGAAGGAAAGCCTGGATGACATCTCCCTGACACGCTCATCCAGCCTTTCATACCTGCTTACGTCGTCTCCTACATAAAATACCCCGTTAGGTATGCAAAGCTTGATATTGTCAGGAAGGAATCTAAACAGCATAAAGGAAATAAACATAGCTGCTTCATTTTCTGGAAGAGCATAGACGAAAGCCCTGAAAGTCCGTGCAGTAATATGTACTCCCATCTCTCCGGTAGTAGCTATATTCAATATGAGACCATGGGCTGAACCGGTGATCAATGCTGTAAGAAAGCCAAGAATAAGTGTTTTGGGAATGCTTCTGAACCAACGTTTTCCGGAAGCATCTGCAGTAAGAAGAACTGCAAGTAAAAAGACAGCTGCGCCATAAAAACTAAGAGCATCCGTTGCAGCACGAAAGATAAGTGTCATTACCACGGCAATGATACCGGGCATATATCCGCACAGAGCCCCCACAACGAGCAGAGGAAGGGATCCCGCCGAAAAACCTCCCATACCATTTGCCAGATTTCCGCACGACATACTGGCTCCTGCCATAAACAGTGTGAAAACCACAGTAAAAATCTTCCGGTTGCGTACTATCTTCTCATCCTGCGCCATATGATGATCATCCTCTTTCCTTGTCTTTGCCATTATTCTGCTCCAAAGCTTCAAAGACTGTCCTGACGAAAATTTTGACATAATATTCCAGAATTCTCAACAACAATGACTCATAAGCTGACAGCCCTGACATCTATTATCATCTCAAAGTTTTATGCTCTCAAAGACAACGAAAAAGCCTTGATACACAAGGCTTTTTCAAAAAATACCACAATGACCCGGACGGGAATTGAACCCGTGTTACCGCCGTGAAAGGGCGATGTCTTAACCTCTTGACCACCGGGCCTTATATTCATTAACTCCCCGAGCTGGGCTCGAACCAGCAACCCTTCGGTTAACAGCCGAATGCTCTACCATTGAGCTATCGAGGATCAAACAGCCCTTTGGCTGTTTGATCGGCACG
>CADCRB010000071.1 GCA_902803745.1 uncultured Lachnospiraceae bacterium | reverse complement strand
TGATGTTTCGCAGACAGAGCCTTCAAGCGCGGATAAGAAGGTCATTGAATCCGTAAAAGGAGTCAAGCCGGTCTCTTACTTCGGAGTAACGCTTATGAAGACCCAGATGGATTTCCCTCAGGTTATGACAGAGATTCCTGTCGAAGCAGAGATCGTGCTCAAGACACCGGATGAGCTTAAGCAGACTGACGGAAAGGTATGCGTGATCCGTGAGCATGAAGGAGAAGCGGTAGTGCTTGAGGATCAGGATGATAATCCTGATACGGTAACGATCCGTACAGACAGATTTTCCTGCTATGCCTTCGCGGTCCAGGGCGGCAAGGGCAGTGTCAACTGGGTGCTGATCTCTGTAATAGGAGCAGTTATGGCTGCAGTACTCGCAATAGCTATAGTGCTGATAACCAGAACCAGTAAGGCGAAGGCCAGAAGAGCAAGGGCGCGCAAAAGGAGAGAGGAATAAAAGATGTTCGCAGTAAAAAAACTGCCAGCTTTGGATTCCTTTCGTATAAATATATAGAAAATGATCATTACCAATAAGGAGGATAATAATATGGGAGAATGGACGGAGGACATCAAAAAAGTGTCAATCCCTTTGAAACTCTCGGAAGACGAGCTTGATGATATAGCAGGAGGATTTAAGGAGACCTCAAAGGGACTTGCTACCTTCGGCTTCAATATCAAGTGCCCAAGCTGCGGAGCAACCGCAGGCAACAGCTTTGCCAGTGGAGCCTGGCAGGATAAGAAGATGAAGAGTGTGGAATATCATTGTAATTGCGGCTGTCAGTTTGTATGCTATGACGGATATGTGATCAAGAAGGCCGATTGGCTGAATCTTTGCAACCAGAAGGGTTATAAATATCCGTTTGCATGATTTATACTAAAACAGATCAGACAACACTCAGTATTTATTAAAGAGGAGGATTTATCAATGAGTGAAATGAACAAACTTAACGACGAGATTCTTGAGGGTGTAAGCGGCGGCGCCGGAAAGACAAAGTGGGGATTCCCTTATGAAGACAATGGCACAGTTCATTATACTGACAAGAACGGAGGCAAGCTCGATATCAACGCAGCTGACTGGAAGTGGCTTCTCAGCCAGTATAACGGACCTATAGGTGATCCTGAGTATTATCTTTCAACTGTTCCTGCAAAAGATCTTTCGACGATCCTGGATCAGCATCACTCCGGTAAAAGATAAATACGGAGCTGTAATTACAGTGTATAGCGGAGCCCGGGCATATGCCCGGGCTCAGTTTATATCAAGAAACTGTGACGTTTAGCGCGAAATGTGATATCCTTATATAGGTTGTATTGTTTCGTTGGAGGATAATGATGAAAAGTGAGTTTAGTGAGGGTGCGCTGACCTTTTTTCTCGAGGGACGCATTGATTCCAATAATGCTTCGGAAGTGGAGAAGGAGATAATGGATAAGAGTCCGCTTTTTGAGAACGTGGAGGTGGCTCTCGATGCCGAAAATCTGGAGTATATTTCAAGTGCGGGGCTTCGTGTGCTGCTCAAGCTCAAAAAGAGGCTGAAAAAGGAACTTACAGTAAGGAATGTATCGGATGAGGTCTTTGATATTTTTGATGTCACGGGGTTTGGCGATATATTTAATATAGAGCGGCAGATGCGCCGTATTTCCATCAAGGGCTGCAAGAAGATAAGCTCGGCGCTTAACGGAGAGATCTTCCTGCTTTCCGATGACGAGATGATAAAGGTATACGGCTCTTCCATACCGCTTGCGGATGTAAAGAAAGAGCGAAGCTATGCCCAGACTGCCATGGTATACGGCGTGCCGACGCTCATTCCCTATGATGTGGTGCAGTGCGAGCAGGGTTACGGGATAGTGTTTGAAAAGGCGGAGATGACCTCACTTGCCTATATCATAAGCCATGATCCGCAGACAATGGATTTGTATGCCGCAATGCTGGCAAGAACCTTAAGAGAGCTGCATACCACGGAGATACCGACGGGTAAGCTGCCTGATATAAAGGAAAGGTACAAGGAGTGGATCAGGGAGGCTGATGATCCGGCAGACAGCAGGATATCCGTTTTTTCTGCTCTTATTGATTCCATACCAGACAGAAATACCTACGTCCACGGAGATATAAATCTTAACAGTGTCATGGTGCAGGGCGATGAGCTTCTTCTGCTGGATATGTCGGGAAGCGCATACGGCAATTCTCTGTTTGATCTTTCGGCGCTTTTCGGATCGTTAGTCGGCATAGAGTCCACTGATGAGGGCTACTGCCGCAGGACCTTCGGCCTGACAAGGTCCGCCTGTATCAGCTTCTGGAATAAATTCTTTGCCGCCTACATGAGTGACAGGCAGGAAGAGATCAAATCCATGAACCAGCTGCTTTCGAAGTATTTCGTGCTTAAGCAGAACGTTCTGAATAAGGTGGAGCAAAAGAACCGCCTGAAATTCTGATAAGGGAAGCAGACGATAATGATCTGTAACGGAGATGTGATTCTGGTTTACATAAGATTGCGAGGGTGACATTATGAGAGGACAGCTTCCCGGACGCATGTCGCCTTCCGAATTTAAATCCGCTGAAAAGAGCAGGCCTGTTCATGGCGAGCTGGCTATATTGGTGGACAGGGAATATGTTTGTCCCATCTGCGGCAATAGACTGAAGGTGAAAGATGTAAGCCCGGAAATGGTCCAGTCGGACGGAACGGATATAGATCTGCGTCCGCGGTTCAAGAATATTGATGTTTTGAAATACAGGGTGATCGAGTGCCCTGCCTGCGGATATGCCGATCTGTCCAAGACCTTTACAAATGTGATGGAAAAGGAAAGAAAGGCGCTTCTGGATAAAAGGATAAGGTATGATCAGAAAATGACGTCCGAAGAGAAATACGCCAGGGAATATTCCGATGCCTACAGGTATTACAAGTCTGCCCTAAGATGCTGCCTGATAAGGGGATCGAAAAGCAGTCAGAGAGGTTTCACGGCTCTTTATGCTGCCTGGCTTCTCAGAGGATGGCGTGAGAAACTGAGGAAGAACGACTTCGTGGTGACTCCCGCCGATGTGATGGGGATCGATGAGGAGAGAAAGCTTATAAAATATGCCCTCCGCAATCTTAAGGATGCTGATATGAGCGAAGATTATCCGATAAACGGAATGGATGAGGGAACCTTACAGTATCTTCTGGCGGCTCTTTGCTATATGCAGGATGAGATGAAGGATGCTTCCAATTACGTATCAAGGGCTCTGCGTGACAAAGGCCTAAGACCCAATATCCATCTTATGGCGGAGGAGCTCCGCGATCATATAAAGGATAAACGACTGGCAATGAAAAATATGGAGCCGTTAGAATAAGGATGCTGGTACTTATAAAGCTCCTAAGGATAGAATAGTTTACATAATATGATAGACCTTATAGATATACACAAGACATATGATGAAACGGAGGGGCCCGTATTTGACGGGTTCTCTGCGCATATAGAGAGGGGAGAATTTATTCTTGTCGTCGGAAAGAGCGGCAGCGGCAAAAGCACGTTGATAAAGATGCTCCTAAAAGAGGTGGAGCCCGATTCCGGTAAGATAATAGTGGACGGCAACGACCTCTCAAAGATCACAAGAAACCAGATACCTGTATACCGCAGGGGTATAGGTGTAGTGTTTCAGGATTTCAGACTCTTTGATGATTATACTGTATATGGAAATCTGGAGCTGGTACTGTCCATAACCGGCGGATCGATGAAGGATTCGGAGCAGAGGATAACCAATATACTGAAGCTTATGGGGGTGGACAGGCTGTACAAGAGATATCCGAAGGAGCTTTCGGGAGGTGAGAAGCAGAAGGTCTGTATGGCCCGCGCTTTGATCAATTCTCCTTCGGTATTGCTGGCCGATGAGCCGACCGGAAACCTGGATCCGTCCTCTTCGGCTGAGATCTTCAAGCTTCTGGAGCTTGCCCACAGACACGGAACCACAGTAGTGATGGCAACCCATGATCTTGCTACAGCGGACCGGCTGTCTACCACCTGCCGCCGTGTAGATCTTGATTTTATGCCGAAGAGTATCTGAAGCGTTTATTTTGACTCGCTCAGGGCATATATACTGTGATATAATTATTTGTTGCTTACTTTGAAATCTTAGCGGGGTATTTTCGAGCTTAGTGTACTACCGTTTAATTATTAGAAAAGGAAAACTTATCTGATGAAGATACTGATAGTAATACCTGCCAGAGGCGGGTCAAAGAGGATACCGAGAAAGAATGTAAGATTGATGAACGGCAAGCCTCTTATCCTTTATTCCATAGATAATGCACTCAGGATCGTGAAAAGCTTTGAGGCGGATATCTGTGTTTCCACTGATGATGAGGAGCTGGGCGGCATAGCGGAGAGCCGCAATATTGAGATAATCTGGCGCGACCAGAGCCTTTCTGCTGATAATATCACCCTTGATCCCGTCATCTTTGATGCAGTTAAGAAGATGGAAAACCGCGGTAACGTGCATTATGATATCGTGATCACTATGCAGGCCACGTCGCCTACCCTCAGATCCCAGACGCTTGTCAATGCGCTTGAGGCCTTTATCGATTCCGATTACGATACAATGATATCCTGCGTGAACAGACCGCACCTTTCCTGGCGCAAGGAGAACGGGAAGATAGTCAAAAATTATGAGAAGAGGCTGAATTCCCAGGAGCTTCCCAGCAATTATCTCGAGACCGGCGCTTTTCTTATTACCAGGAGGGGCTGCGTTACAGAGGATTCCCGCATAGGAGAGAATATCACCGTCTATGAGACTGCCCAGAGGGAGGCTATAGATATTGATTCCGAGGAGGACTGGATCTCAGCCGAATCCATACTCCGTCGTAAGAGGATCCTTCTGCGCTGTGTAGGAAGGATGGAGCTGGGCATGGGACATATTTACAGATGTCTCTCCATAGCCAATAAGCTGATAGGACATGATATCCTGTTTGTCACCGACAGCGGCAGCAATATCGGCATTGCCAAGCTGGAGGAGGCATATTTCCCTTATAAGGTAATAGAAAATGATGAGGATTATGAGAAGATCCTCAAGAATTTCATGCCGGATATCATAGTAAATGATGTGCTGGATACGGAGGAGAGCCTTATCAGGCTGGAGAGGAAGTATACCGGTAGGATCGTTAATTTCGAGGATATGGGCCCGGGTGCCTGGTATGCTGATGCCGTGATCAATGCCCTCTATGAGAACAGACCGAATAAACCCTTTAATGTATATGAGGGCTCTGACTATTACTTTATCAGGGATGAGTTCCTGATAGAGACTCCGAAGGAATTTTCGTCGGAATGCAGGAATGTGATGATAATGTTCGGAGGAGCCGATCCGGCCAATCTCACCGGAAAGCTTTACGAGATCTGTCAGGTGCTTCATGCCAAGATGCCCCAGGTGGAGTTTCATTTCCTGACCGGCTTTGCTTATGCCCATAAGGAAGAGATAAAACCCATGCCGGAGCTCAATATATTCGTGCATCACGACGCCAGGAGGGTTTCGGGCTATATGAAGCAGGCTGATATGTGTATCACGAGCCAGGGACGTACCATTTTTGAGCTTGC
>CADCRB010000070.1 GCA_902803745.1 uncultured Lachnospiraceae bacterium | reverse complement strand
TCAAGCACATTTATCGTAGTAAAACATTCACCGGATGCAGATATTCCTTTAATCGTATCATAATCCATATAATATGCTCCAGCCAGTGCTGCATCAGAGCTGGCAACAACTGCCTCTCTCTCCCCGATAATGTATGAAACTCCCTGGGCGTTTTCAACACCCTGCTTTAGTATCCTTGTAAACACATCTTCAGAAAGATATATTACAAGATAAGACGGCGATTCTTTAGAAGCAGAGGAGGCAGGATACAGTCTTTCAACATAAGCCAGAGAGCCATAGCTGTCTATTTCTTTATGTGATAGATAGAATGAAGGACAGTATAGTTTATTTCGTGCAGATGAACTCATAATGCCATGCCAATAGGTTCCCATACACTCAGATTCAGGTAGAAAGAAATCCCTTAAAAGCCAGTTATCATACAAGCCTTCGGGGACATGATCCGTATAGATATGTATGGACTTTATCATAGTCCCGTCAATTTCCGATCCTGCCTGGGTATGCAGATCGTTCAGGACTGCATTATTCTGAAGAAGCTCACTTTTTTCATCATCGGAAATGGAGTCCGTACACAGCTGACGGATAAAGGTATTGCTCTGTATTGCAGATGCGACTGCAGATACGGGTGCAAGCTGAGCCTCAAGCGCTTCAGCACTTTGCCTCGAAACCGCAAACTCCTGTCTGATTGAATCATTTACAATAAGATCATACAGTGAAGAATAGAACAGAATTATTATCAGGATAGTAGGGAGTATGATAAGCAGAAGATGAGTAAAGATCAGCTTTGTTCTGATAGAAGCATCCTGAAACAATCTGGTCATGGCATCTGTCGGTTCCTTGAAGGGTCGGCTACCTGATTATTTCTGAATTCAGATGGCGATAAGTTAGTTATCTTCTTGAAGATCTTACCAAAATAATTAACATCATTGTAACCCACTCTGGCAGCAACCTCGGTTATCTTGTAGCGAGGATCTGCCAGGATCTCCTGAGCTTTTTCTATACGGTATCCCGTAATATACTGATTAAGTGTCAATCCGGTTTCTGTCTTGAAAAGGGTACAGACATACGGTGCAGAACGGTTGACATGCTCGCTTACGGATTTTACCGATAATGATTCATTGCGATAGTTTTGGCGGATAAATTCTTTTATCGCAAATACCATGCTGCTTTCTGTACCTCGGTTTTTTAGACTGTTTATATATTCCCCAGTAAGCTTCTTAAGCTCCGAATGAAGCTCCATCAGACTGTCTGCAGACTCTACCATGTCCCAGATGGACTGATCCTCTTTTAGTATCATCTCAGAAATCTGTGCGTGGCGAGCCGCCTTCTGGAGGCTGAGAAAATGCTGATAATAAATATCCTTGACCTGGCTTTGAAGCATTCTGCAGGGCGGTAAAAACTGTTTCAGAATATCATCCAGTACTTTTGATGTCTGATTTCCGTCTCCCGACTCGAGAGCCTCCATATACTGAGAAGAAAAATCCACCACAATCTGTGGTGCCACACCAGGATCGTCCGATGAAGCCAATATGGAGACAGGCTCATAAAAGAAAGCCTCCTGCAGCAACACTACCGCCGAAGCATAAGAATCATAAGCATGTCTTATGCCGTGAAAGCTGTCCCCCAAAACTATGCTATACAGACTGGGACTAAACTCAAGTTCTTTGATCCTTTCACAAAATCTAAGCATCCATTCCCTGTCCATCCTGTTACCGTATATAAACAGACAGAGACAGCTATTTTCCTTTAGTATATGTATCTCCTGAAGTCTATGCCGTTCCAGCAATTTTTTCAGCCCCTCTTCCGGAGCATCCGGCGTACCTGTAAATTTCAATATCAAACAGGTAAAAATATCATCCTGATGCATATCTTCAGGCAGCGCGGCATCCTGAGGAAAGTGTTCATCCGCTGGTCTTGTCATAAGCTCTGCCAAACGGTAATTGCTCTCTTTTATAGAAGCAGACAGTCCACGTTTCACAAGCCCCCTGGCAACCAGTTCCTCCGAGGCCTTCCTCACAGCCTCAGAAACCTCCGCCGTATCAAGAGGCTTCTCTACATAGCTTACGGCCTTCAGATCTATAGCTGCTTTTAGATATTCTTTATCTGAATAGCCACTCATGAATATCACAGCCGAATCCGGGAGCCTTTCCCTGATCCTTCTTGCCATAGTCACACCATCCATACGTGGCATTCGCATATCGGTAAGCACAATATCCGGCCTTGCCTCCATGGCCAGTCTAATACCCTCACTCCCGTTTGAAGCCTCAATTATTTCTCCGATCCCAAGTTCTTTCCAGTCTATGGAGGTTATTAGTCCGCTTCGCGTCAGCTTTTCATCATCGACTATCAGTATCTTCATAAAACAAGTGCTGATATCAGGTACTTCGATACAGAAGCATCAATCCAGGTGAAACAGTACCGGAAGGTCTGTAGCCACCGGGCTGTTGTCGGGATTAGTTTCCATGATATCTGCCATAAAATCCCACCATTTCCTGTTTATCGGAGTGTCTGCTCCCTTGGCCCAAAGCTCCTCATCTTCGATCTCAATATATCCGAAGAGAGTGAGTGTCTCCTTATCGAGACAGATCGTATAATTCCTGCCGCCGTGTTCGTGGATCATGTCGACCATCTCAGGCCACAGTTCATTATGCCTTTTTTCATACTCTTTCTCCTGTCCTGGATAGAGCTTCATCTTAAATGTCTTGATCATTTTGTCCCTCCTTCTAAATTACATCGTTTATTATCCTGATCACCGATGCTCCACTTCTTTTTGCGGCCTCTATACCGACATCGGAATCCTCAAAAATCACCGTTCTCTCTGCACTGATCCCAAATCTCTCCATAGCCATCAGAAATCCTTGAGGATCGGGTTTATGCCTCGGAATACTCTCTGCAGTGAGAATCAGATCAAAATCATTATCCAGACTGAAATGCTTCAACTCATCCAATACATTATCCCCGGATGCCGTAGTAACAAGAGCCATATAATACGACGCTTTCATTCCACGTATAAAGTCCGTAAGAGTGGGGTGAAGGCGCGCCTCATCAATATAATCCTTATACAATCCGATCTTCCTTTTGTGCACCCGTTCAAGCTTTTCCACGTCATCGCCGATCAATGGAGGAAGATAATCCTTATATCCCTTTCCAAAGCACTCTTTCATAAAATAATCATAAGAAAGATCTATCCCCTCTTCTTTAAGTGCAGCCTGATACGACCTGAAATTAACCATCCTGGTATCGATCAGAGTTCCGTCCATATCAAATATTGCAAGCTTATCTCTCATTGTCAGCCTTGTCTCGTTTCTTTATTGTTTTACTGATCAGAATCCATACAAGGATCCCAGTAATAGTACAGATTGACACTGCATCGGCAATATGCTGTATCAAAGTCCCTTTGTACCATACACGTATATGGTCAGCCCCGTCCGTATACACTCTGACCGTACCGTTCCTGCCCTCTCCGGTAACTGTTAGCAACTCACCGGTTTCCGTATCATATGCCGCATATCCCTTATAAAATATGAACGGTACATCCGTAAATTCCGTTCCATATGGAATACTGTCTATAAGAACTTCATTCTTTATCCGTCTTACGGGAAGCTCTACGCCGTCATCAGTATATGACTTATCAGACTGCTCTATAAGAGCTTCCCTGTCAGAGACTGCTTTGGGAAGCCATTCTCCTCCAATGACCTCAGCGGTAAAGGGAACATAGTCAAAATAGTCACTTGAGTATGAATAGTTCTTTTCTGTATTGTGCTGGAAATTTCCTGCGACTGATACACACATGACAGAAAGGACAACTATCATAATGATCTTTGGCACATTTCCTGATCCGTTTTGCTCTTTTCCCTCCACCAATTCTTCTGCTAAGCGAGACAGATAAAGTCCCTCCGCAATTGCCAAAAGCGGCCCCGTTATCACAAAGAGTCTCCAGGGAAATTGAATAAAGCCTAACAGCCCCTCAAATCTTTTCCAGGGAAAGATGCCAGTGGCGCAGATAGTAAGGATCACTCCCGCTGCCATGCAAAGATTTGCAAATTTTCCCCGTTTTTTTATCAAAAGTCCTGACAGAAGCAACACAAATACAGCGACTCCCATACGGTTATAATCATTATAGAAAATCTCCCACAATTTTGAAGCCTCATAACTCGTATCGAAATAAAAATCCCGGCTGAACGCTCCGGTCGACAACATTTCAAGAACGCTCATCCAATAGAAAGCCGTTACCCCCAAGGTCAAAAGTGCTGTAAGTATAAGTTTTATTATTCTTAATGGTTTGCGGATTATCTCCTTAATATCCGTTATTACCGCAAGGACGCATAAAAAAATGCAAACAACCGCTGTAATAGTATGGCAAAGCAGCACACCTGTCATCCCGACAAAAAGAAACCAGGGCTTACTGAATTCTCCAAAAATAAAGTCATACAAACCTGCTATAACAAAAGGAACAAAAATGACTGCAGTAAACTCGCCTGCTGCCCCCCTGGTATAAATGTCATAAATATGATACTGATACAGCGTAAATATCACCGCCGAGATCATAGCGGAATAGCTGTTCCCTGATATATATCTGGCGCAGTAAAAGCAGGAAAAAAAACCGAGGACAATACAGAGTGCCACGAAAAGATGATACGACAGATTAATCCCGACCCCGAGCAATCTTAATACAGCAGGAAAGTAAAGGAAAAGATCCGGATAAAACAGAGATGATGCATAACCCATCCCCCCAAAGAAGAGCATGTTGATCCTGAGAAAAGGCCTGCCGGCCAATATCCCGGCTTTAAGCGCTTCTATTCTTAGCAAATGATAAGCTATATCATGCCCGCCAATGCAATTTAGGGTAAATAACGGCAGACAGGCTACAAAGAGAGTAATTGCACCGACAGAAATATAGA
Organism: uncultured Lachnospiraceae bacterium; assembly: GCA_902803745.1. Classification (GTDB taxonomy): domain Bacteria; phylum Bacillota; class Clostridia; order Lachnospirales; family Lachnospiraceae; genus NK4A144. Next base: position 7,677 of record CADCRB010000070.1, on the reverse strand, counting down.
ATTTTTTATTGGAGATAACGTTCAAATATTGCAGCCTTCCCCGTCTTCCGGAATTAAACCGACACTACATAAAGCCACAGCCAAAGCTCGAATACTATTACAGCGATTATTCCGGCAGCAAGCAGTATCATTTTCAGATTTTTCTTCATGCTACGCTCCGATCTCTTTTCTAACGGAAATCCATGCAAATGAAGAATTTGCATGGATTTCATACTCGGGGTGACAGGATTCGAACCTGCGGCCCCTTGGTCCCAAACCAAGTGCTCTACCAAACTGAGCCACACCCCGCTTTTGTTAGTTTATTACACCGTTCTGACACTGTCAAACCTTATTCAGCTTAAATTCAGGCTCAAAACCCTTTTCGAGCTGCATTATGATATATGTAGGATCATGCCCCTCCTGTCTCGGATATGAGAGAGATCCCGGATTTATTATCCAAATCCCTCTTTTGACCGAATCCTGCGCGTCTTTTTTGGGCCCCTGCCTGGATATGGGCTCGGATAATGTCTCAAATCTGATCATAGGCCTGTGTGTATGTCCATACATAACTATATCCGCTTTTCTGGACACAGCCTCCTCTACCAGCCTTTCAGTTCCCATTGATACTCCATATCCGTGTCCATGGGTGATGAATATATGTTTACCCTCTATATCCAGCTCTAATTCCGAAGGAAGCCTGCTGAAAAAATCGTTATTTCCTTTTACAACAGGCACCGACAGACACTGTGTATGCCGTCGTATCCAATCCTCGCCTCCCTCTGTATCGCCGCAGTGTATCAGCATATCCACCGGCTCTTCTTTATCAAGGACCCTGATAAGGCTCTCATGCCTTCCATGTGTATCACTTACTATAAGGATCTTCATTATTCATCCGCCCATTTATACATGCCATCGGCATCTGTTCACATCACCGCCTCAGAGATAACCGCTCGCATATGACGCAGCGCCTTGCCTCTGTGAGATATCAGATTCTTTGCCTCCGGCGATATCTCGGCAGATGTCCTGCCAAACTCCGGAAGAAAAAAAATAGGATCATATCCGAATCCGTTCGCTCCGGATATATCAAATGCTATTAGGCCTTCCATTGACTCTCTTACAGTTATCTCCCGTCCTGACGGAAGCACAGCTGCGATCGCACAAACGAATCTCGCAGTACGTTCTGTCTCGGGTACATTTTTCATTATTTTCAACACTTCTCTGTTCTTGATATCATAAGATGTATCGTGTCCCAAAAATCTTGCAGAATGGATGCCAAGCTCGCCTCTCTCCCCACCCATGCAATCGATGCATAGTCCGGAATCATCCGCCATCACTATGGAAGACCTGTCTGATGCTTCGTATACCGCCCTTGCCTTTATAAGTGCGTTTTCTTCAAAACTCTGCCCATTCTCTTCTGGATCAGAAAAAATACCCGCTTCCGCAGCTGTGATTATCTCATAGTCCAATCCTGCCATTATCTCTTTTATTTCACGCAGCTTGTTCTTGTTCCCGGTTGCAAATATAAGTTTCATAATCATTTATGCTCCTGCATAAGCCACGAATAGATTACCTTTGCCACGGTTTTTGCATATGTATCCTCGTTCATCTTCATTGCCTCAGCCTTATTCGTAACATAGCCGAGATAAATATCTGCCTCCCGTGGACTGTGGCTTTTTTCATCTTCCTGTTTCGCTTTTTCTACAGTAACACCGATATCCTTCTGTCCTGTCTCCCTGGCAATAACAGCTACTAAAGCTCTTAGATCATTTATTCCTGACTGGTCATTTGTTACTCCCCTGACCCCGTTTGTCACTCTGGTATTCCTGTCAGCATCAACATGCAGAGTCACATAGATGTCCGGTCTAAGAAGCTCTATTAGCTTTGTCCTGTCAACATCAGATATTGCTTCATCAGAACTTCTCGTCAGATACACCCCTCCGGTTCCCAAAGATTCTGCAATATCCGATACCTCACCGGCTATGTTCAGAGTCACATCCTTTTCATTAACTCCATATGCGCTGTTTCCTATATCTTCTCCACCGTGAGACGCATCAATTACATATACATGTCCATATAATTCCTTCGGCGTATTAAGCTCGAGACAAAGCTGACGAGGTATCATATGTACAACGGGAATATAGTAACCATCTGTTTTCACGCTAAACTCGGCATTCTTTTCCGAATAATCAAATATGACCGAGTCAATGCCTTTCTGTGAACCTGTCAGCTCATTCCGATAATAAAAGTTCTTATCCTCAGTCGGAATCTTTATTGTAATCAGTGATGCAGCCTTGTCCTCAATAATTTCTATTTTATCCGTATCGGTCTCGTAATCCAGCGGTATCCCGAGGCTTACAGCTATCCCTTCCTCCAGTCCGTCCACAACCTGAATGTTGCTCTCCACATTCAGCGTCATATTGACCGCGTCGCTTCCAATGTCTTCCGCCACGTCCTCAAGGTTCCAATTACCGGCATATATCGTGTTAAAAACAAAAAAGAAGATCATCACAGGCATATAGATCACAAAAGCGATCACAGTAATCAAAAGCAGCCGGTTCCGTCTCATATCATCCTCTTTTTGGGTTTTGGTCCTGGAAAACACAAAAACCTGGCCAGTATCATTCCGTTATAAAGCTTCCGATTTTTTAATGCCTTTTTGCCAATATACCGCTCTGCATCCGCATAAGAGGTTATCATGTATAAAGACCACGTATCAAGCCTCCTCATTGCCTCCCCAAGATCCCCATATATCACGGGAAGGGTCTTTTCATTTTCTATTCTCTCTCCATAGGGAGGGTTCGTTATTACAAAACCATATTTACCGTGGTGAGAGAGATCTGACACCGGCCTTTGCTGAAAATGTATTGCATCTTCAACACCGGCTCGTTTGGCGTTCTCTCTGGCAAACGCAACTACATGAGGATCAATATCATATCCCTGAATATCACAGTCTATGTCCTTCAATATCTCTGAACGCGCCTCAGATATCGCATCATACCAAAGTTTTTTTTCTATTATATTCGTCCAGTTTTCCGCAGTATAGGTTCTACCCATCCCGGGTGCTATGTTTTTGGCGATCATCGCAGCCTCGATAGCAAACGTTCCCGAGCCGCAAAACGGATCCACAAAATGTCTGTCTGCTCTCCAAGGCGTCAGCTTGATAAGAGCTGCGGCAAGATTTTCGGCGATAGGAGCCTCTCCAGCCTCAGGTCTGTATCCTCTCTTATGAAGTGAATCCCCTGACGTATCAAGTCCCAGAGTCACCCTATCCTTGTTTATAAATACCCGAAGCGGATAGTCAGAACCGCTCTCTTCAAAACGTGATATTCCATATACCCCGGACAGATGATCAACCATTGCTTTCTTCACTATGGACTGGATATCCCTGGGTGAATACAGCTTAGAATTCACGGAGGAAGCTTTTTTGACCCAGAATTTTCCGTCTTTGGGAATAAACTCCTCCCATCTTACCGCTTTAACGCCTTCAAAGAGATCATCATAGCTTTTGGCCTCAAATTCTGCGCAGTCGATCATCACTCTCTCCGCTGTGCGAAGGTGGATATTGGCAATCACTACAGCATCAGCATCACCATGAAATATAACACGTCCGTCTTCGGTCCGCGCTATTTCATATCCAAGATCCTGTATTTCCCTTTTTAGCACAGCCTCAAGTCCAAAATGACAGGGGCATATTATGTCAAATCTTTGCATACTCTGATGTGTTTTGATCCTTTCAGGCTTTTGTTTCCCAGATCATTATATGATCCGGCTATTATAATATAACAATCCTCGGTCTAAAATCCACTATTGACAGGCTGAAAATCCGTGGTATACTATCTGTATTAGTTGTGATAGTACAGTTATTATTTGTCATCATCCTTTATTCGTACTATTCACAACCTGGCGTGCACTTCCGTATTGCAGTAACGGTATGCATTCGTCATCGCCTACGTAATGAAATGATTAAAGCGCCAAAAGGAATTGTCATCACACAAGCTTGTTTGTGATGGGGACAGGGACTTTGGGCACCCAAATCAAGAAATATATAATATAGAAAGGATCACAAGATGCTATGGAATATTGACTTCCGCGATAAGCGGCCTATATATGAGCAGATAGTATCAGGAATGGAGGATGAGATCCTGCATGGGATAATGGCCCCTGACGAACCGCTGCCAAGTGTAAGAACACTTGCGATGGAGCTCTCCATCAATCCAAATACTATCCAAAAAGCATACCGTCGGCTTGAAGCCGACGGCTACACTTATTCCGTCCCCGGCAGGGGAAGCTTTGTATGTGATGTAGAAGGAGTAAGAAATATGAAAAAGAAAGAAATGATAGAACGTATCACAGACCTGGTCCTGGAGGCAAAAAAACTGGGCATAAGCGACAAAGAAATAACTGCCGCAATAAACAGAACTTCTGATGTCGGTTGGAAAGGAGTTAGCGAAAAATGATCGAAGCTAATAATGTCACAAAACGATTTAATGATATCACCGCAGTGGATGATGTCACGCTCAGTATAGAGGAGGGAAAAGTCTTCGGCCTCATAGGGACTAACGGAGCCGGAAAATCTACTTTCCTTCGTATGCTCTCCGGCGTGCTTAAACAGGATGAAGGAAATATAGAGATAGACGACTTGAAGGTATATGAGAATCCAGCCTGTAAAGAGAAGTTTTTCTTTATTTCCGATGAAGCCTATTTCTTCCTTAATGCAACCCCGGACGAGATGATGAGATTTTACTCCAAGTGGTACCCTTCATACGATAAGACCAGATATGAGAAACTGATGGATAATTTCGGACTAGACCGCAGAAGAAAGATCAACACCTTCTCAAAGGGAATGAAAAAACAGCTATCTATCATACTCGGTCTTTCGGCAAAAACAAAATACATATTCTGTGACGAAACCTTTGACGGTCTGGATCCCGTTATGCGCCAGGCCGTAAAAAGCCTGTTTGCATCAGACATGGCCGAAAGGGATTTCACCCCCATCATAGCATCACACAATTTAAGAGAACTTGAGGACATCTGCGACACGGTGGGTCTTCTTCACAAAGGTGGAATGCTTATGTCAGAGGATCTGGATGATGTAAAGGGAGACGTTCATAAAATACAGGTAGTCTTCCCCAGTGACACGGATTCGGATTCTCTGCTGGATGAGCTCCGGATACTGGAAAAGGAAAAGCGAGGATCATTACTGACACTGATTGTCCGCGGACAGGAAAGAGAGATCAAGGACAGACTGAGCGAGGGAAATCCTGTTTTTATGGAATCTCTCCCTCTCTCACTCGAAGAAATATTCATAACATCAACGGGGGTAGAAGGATATGACATTAAAAAGATCATTTATTGATATGATGAAAGAAGATCTGAAGCGCAGGATATGGCCTCTCGCCCTATCTCTTATCGGATTCTTTTTTGCTCTTCCAGTGCTTGCACTGATAAAACTTGAAGATCATATTAACTCGCTGACTCAGGGTTTTGACAGTCTGGTATCTCTTCAACGCTCTTTTGTGGTATATACTCTGGGACCCAGCAACGGCTGTGCTATTGCGGGACTTATGATAATGGCAGTCCTGAATGCATTACATGGTATGAAATACCTTCACAGCAGACAGGAAGCCGATTTTTACGGCTCCATTCCAGTTCTTCGTCGTACTAAGTTTAGTGCAGCCTTCATAAACGGCATACTGATTGCCGTGATCCCATACATCATCATGCAGATGTTGGCGGCTGCCATAGGCGCATCAAGAGGATTTGTCACAGGATCAGGTCTTGTCTTCGCACTGCAGACCATGCTTCTGGAGATAGTAGGCTTTCTGCTTATCTATGCCGTGATAGTTCTCGCGGCGGTGCTTACCGGACATACCGCAGTATCGGTCGCCGCAGGCGCTGTTCTGTCATTCGCCTTACTTGCATATGCAATCCTAATTCAGGGCTATATGAGCACATATTTCATCACAGTATATGATTCGGTCTCACCTCGAACCTATTTTCTTTCTCCGTTTACTCTCTTCGGGGAAATGCTGAATTACAAAACTCCTGCGATGTACGGTGATTATCAGGCTGTATCTGTATACGGCTACAACCAGAAAAATGTTCTTATTGCTGCAGCGATCATAGTACTGTCGGCCGTGATATATGTTCTGACTCTTAAGCTCATCAGCATCCGGCCCGCTGAGTCCGCCGGCAAGGCGATGGCCTTCGAGAAGACCAGGCCTTTCATAAAGATCATCATAATGATCCCGGTCGCCATGACCTTCGGAGCCTTTTTCCCGTCATTTACTGACAGCAGAAGCACTTACGGATGGCTTGTCTTCGGACTCATAGTAGGACTGATCCTGGCTCACGCGGTCATAGAGATAATATATGAATTTGATTTTAAGGCCTGCATCAGGCACATTCCCTCAGGGCTTATCGGTGCCATTATCACCGCTGCCATCGTATCGTTCTTCGTGTTTGATTTTGTCGGATATGACACAAAACTGCCCGACAAAGGAAAGTTTGCCAGCGCAGCAGTGTATGTTTCCGGAATTGAGAACTCATCATATTCTAAGGGATACTCCCGTCACGGCGGAGAGTACTTTGAAATGAATGACAGCGAGATATGTATGAAGGATATGAACTTAAGCGATATCGAAGATGTCTATAAACTGGCTCAGGCAGGCTGTGAGTATGCATCTAAATACAGATGGCACGGATATGGTCCTGAGAAAGGCAGTCAGGAAAGTACCCCCGGATATACAAGCGTGGACGTACTCCTCAGAAGTGCATCCGGCTCTGAATTCAAACGTACATATTATGTAGATACCAAAGATCCGGAGATCTTCGCTGCACTCGGACGGATATATGACACTGATGAATACAAGACTAACACATATGATGTGCTGATAAATGACAATGATGCTAAGGGATCGGATGTCAACATCATACGTTTCGAGACCGCCGGCAGCACCAAAACCGCTGACAGCGTCACCCCGGCAGATGCAGACAGACTTTTAGAGGCCATGAAAAAGGAGACTAAGGGACTGTCCCTTGGTTATCTGAGAGACGAAGCTCCAATAGGTTTCCTCGAATTTGAGCTCAAGCCCGATAAGACCCTTACTGACTATATGTATTACGACACTTCCAAGCCTTTGGGATACGTATATCCCTCATTTACAGAGACTCTCGGCATATTAAAGGAACTCGGCATGGATGTGCGTGAAAAAAAAGAGCCCAGGGATGTAGAATATATGATGGAGCTTATATATGATGACGACGGCAACGATCTATCCAAAAGGATAGATGACAGGGCGGAGATAGAAAAGCTGCTTCCCTATCTCGTCGATCAGGAATATGCTTCAGTAAATTTCGCGGTATTCGATGCAGTATTCGAACCCAGCTACGAGGTGCATTACAGACCTGCAAACATTCGTGAGGAATATGAAGGAAGCAATATAGAATACTGTGTTATGAAAGCAAAATGACTGCCGGCTGATCACACCTCATTACCGACAACGCGTTCCCATTCCATAAGGGCATCGTAAAAACTCTCCACGCTGCCCTCATCTACACTTACATTGAGGAGCTTATCCATATAGGGAAAGCTCCTCATGTTTATGAGGATGGGATTCTCCCTGTAGTGCGGGAATAGTCTCCTGGTAGTCTTCTGCAGATGGCGTATCCCGTCTGAATCGTACTTTAGCCCGCATA
>CADCRB010000069.1 GCA_902803745.1 uncultured Lachnospiraceae bacterium | reverse complement strand
CAGCAACTCATTTGGCGATGAGGCCATCAATACCATAGTACAGGAAATGGAAAACCACAGAGAAGACGTGATCGTAATATTTGCCGGCTATCCTGACAAGATGAAGGATTTCTTGGACAAAAACGAGGGATTGCGAAGCCGCATAGCTTTCCATCTTGATTTTCCTGACTATACTCCGGACGAAATGGTAGATATCCTAAAGCTAATGGCTGATCAGCACGGATATAAACTTGAGAAAGCCGCATTTTCAAAGTGCCATGAAATCTTTGAGAGTGCCTGTCGGGAAGATGACTTTGGAAATGGTCGTTTTGTCCGTAATCTACTTGAACAAGCTGAGCTGGCTCAGGCGCATCGGATCGCATCCAAAACGCGAGGGAACAAGATAAGCAAGAAATCTCTGGTTACGCTCTCGCCTGAAGATTTTGACGTCAACATCAGCAAGAAGGTAAAAGCTGCTCGTATTCCAATAGGATTTGCTGTGTGATAGTATATTGTTATGACTAAAATGGCGCGGCAATTAAACATATATGCTCAGGTAAGCGAAGTACCTGCCCTCGAAGAGATCTCTTTCGGCGTCATCATCAGTCCAAAAGAGATTATGAGAGAGTTTGGCATTTCCCAGCGTATGCTCCAGCGTGACCTTAGGGATCTTCGCGATTGCGGTCTGATCAACGTAAAGTATAACAAGGCACGAGATATGTATATCCGTCTCGAGGCCTCTGCCTTTGATGAGACTGCTGAAGGGCGTCACTTCCAGCACCTGCGGCGCCTTTATCGACTCGGAACACTGATATCCAAGTTATCTCGCGTATATCAGAGTGAAATCGACCGCTATGAGTCTCTGGTCCAGGAACTGAACGACTACATCGAATTCTCACAAGAAGATCCCGAGACATTCCCCCCGGAGGATATAAACGAAATGCGTGAAAGCGCAGAATCCGAATATCCCTATTTCCCCAATCTTAAATCAGAATACTACACGCTCTTTCCAGACAGTAATGAAAGAACCCGGCAACGCGACTTCAAAGAACTCCGCGATGCCGGATTCGATATTGATTATAATAAGAAATATAAAGCTTATGTCTATTTGATTAATGAAAGTTCTATGAGCCGTTAACTTTTCAGTCTGATTCTCTGTTTTATCTCATCCTTGATCGGCAGATTCATAAACTCCTCTTTTTTCTCAGTATGCATCGGGTAAAGGGCATCCTGCGGATTGATTGCGTTTATTACACTTGCCAGCATTTTCGGTGTTGCATGACCGCTTGTATGCAAGTCATATTCGATCTCCACACCTTTTGCTTTCTGTCGTTCGACGAAATCAAACCACTCCTTTTTGAATCCTTTATGTTTGGGATTTAAGTACCCATTCCACATAGAGAATATTAAAACTGGCATCTGTTTAATCCTATTAGCTTTATAGGCTTCAACAAATGCGTCAATGTAGTGTTCATGATAATCCTCAGGCTTTATCACGGCAATAAAACCATAATCTTCCATCATCTCCTGCTGTGTTTTAGGATTATCCCAATTTGGATGTGAGTAAGTTTTGGTCGAATCTGCGTCGAACTGATATACATTATCAAACTTGTAAACAGATGCAAATGATCCGGCCGTGTCTGTGTAGAGTTTCAACTGTTTGATAAAATAGTAGCTATAGACATACATATTTCTGCCGTATGGATGACCAGCATCCTGAGCCGCCTGATAAAAGCTTGCGAGTGAATCAACATTTGTTGACGAGCATATAAGAAATGCGTATTTATGTTTCATAAGATACTTTGTAGCCTTTAGCTGCATCTGAGGTTCTGAAATAACTCTCTCTCGTGAGCGACTCATCATTGTTCCTTCGATCACAAGCGCATCGATGCTTCGTTTATTGAACCTCCTAATATACTTCTTGATCAAGGTCAGCATCACATTTCCGCGTCTTCCATGTCCACGGAAATCTCCCGTATGAACGACTTTGTATTTCCCGGATTTCGTATTGGGATCACAAACCTCAAAAAGAAACATGTAAGCATCATAAGCAGAATGATCCACGCTATATGGTTCAACAACAAAGCCCTCTATATCTTTTACATGATCATAAAATATTCCATTCCAGTTAAACGTCTTTACCCTTTTATCATCATTTAGCACGGCCGCCTCCTCCAGGTGCAATTGTGCCTCTTCCTTAGGTATATACGGATTCTTTCCCAAGGCTTCCTGGATGTTGATCATTGCCTGGCGAGCCACATCGCCCATGTATAATGGAATATGAGACGGGATTTCCATCAACCTTCCCACATGATCGCCATGATAATGTGTAAAAAAGACCGCATCCACTGGTTCATCATCCCATGGGTAATCGAAGTCTTTTTCATTATCACTTCCGGGCAGGGATGACCCATAATCAACCATAATCCGGTGTATCTCACCGTTAATCATGCTTGAAATAACCGTAACACATCCGCCTATTTGATTACCCTGATATATCTTTACATGTTCCATCGAACTTCCCCTATAGTTTTTTCCTATTGTAAGATCTGTACGATATTATACGCACCTTCTTTTGTAGGGAAACCCGCCAACGTTTTGTCCCGCCACTTCTTTCCGTTTTCAGTTTCAATATACTCTCTTGCCGAATCAGTATAAACCAAGACTATCTCCTGGTTGCCGAATAATTCTAGTTTTGATAAATCAGCTTCGCACATATCCTTTGACACGCCCCTCAATCCCAACTTGTTGTATAAGGTAAGAATATCTTGCGCCTCTTTCAATCGCAATTTCATATAATCAAGATGCTTTGTAATGTATTTGTCCATATTGATCATATGAGCCCTCAAGCCGCTTCCATCTTTTTTGCTGTCCATCATGGATGATTTTATTGATTTAATCTCAACAAAAGCTAACTTTACAGGTTTTCCCTTATCATCATATCTAATGGCCAAACAATCAGTTTGATTGGCTTTGTTTATCCCCATATATTGAAAATCTGTTCTCTTCTCGCTCTCTTTTCCATATTCATGTTGAAACTCCATATCATATACAAAATATCCGTCACAAAAGCTTCTATTATTAAGATAGTATTCCTGTTGTCTTTTCTTCTCAACTAAATCCCTTTT
>CADCRB010000068.1 GCA_902803745.1 uncultured Lachnospiraceae bacterium | reverse complement strand
TTGCCTGACGGTAAGGAATATCAACCCTTTTGAAGCCAAGCTCCGCAACAATGCCGCGCAAAAATGGCGTCGGGTCTTTCAAATTCCGCAAGACCTCGATAAAGCTTTTGTCATAAAGACCGAAACCTGTAAAGTGCTCGATCTGCTCCACATCAGACATCTTGCGTATCAGCTTATAATAACAGGTACGAAGGAACCGCATTATCTTATTTTCTTTGCTTGTGGCCTTGATGCCGCAGACTATTTTATAGCCGTTCTCCCATTCCTTTACAAACTGGGGGATGATCTCCGGCGGATCCTGGAAATCGCAGCAGAGAGTCACCGTACAGTCTCCCGTGGTCTGGCACATGGCATGGAAGGGTGAATTGAACTGTCCGAAATTCTTGGCGTTAAGTATTGCTTTTATTTTTTTGTTGCCTGCACATATCTGTCGCAGGAGATCCCTGGTGCCGTCCGTAGAGCAGTTGTCAATGAAGATGAGCTCATAGTCATATTCCTTAAGTTCGTTATTCATAAGATTAACTATGGCTTCACTCATAGGTACCACGTTCTCTTTTTCATTGTAGCAGGGTATCATAAAGCTTATCGTTTTCATATCTATCTCACCGCCTCGGTAATGATCTCAGCCATATAGTCAAGCATCGCATCCGTCATGCCGGGATATACACCCACCCAGAAGGTATGACCCATTATAAAATCAGTATTTTCGAGAGAGCCTGCTATTCTGTAGGCATCAGTTTCTCTTATCTCATCAAAGCAGGGATGCTTGATGAGATTACCTGAAAAGAGAAGCCTCGTCTGGATATTGTGATCCTCTATGAAGCGAACAGCCTCGTTTCTTGATCGTTTACAGCCGTCCTTTACCGATATCAGGAATCCGAACCAAGAAGGGTCTGAAACTTCACAGGGCTCAGGCAGGATAAGATACTCATCCGCTCCTTTCTCGAGGAGCTTTTCTTTAAGATATTTCCAGTTGTGCTTCCTTCGCTCTATGAAGGAAGGGAATTTCTTAAGCTGCTCCACACCAATAGCTGCCTGGAGATCAGTCACCTTCAGGTTGTAACCCAGATGACTGTAGGTATATTTATGATCGTATCCCTGAGGCAGCTCTCCGCGCTGACCGTCATATCTGTGGCCGCAGACGCCGTCCACACCTGATGGGCAGACACAGTCACGACCCCAGTCCCTATATGACAAAATAAGCTTGTGAAGCAGGGGATCATCTGTATAGACGCAGCCACCTTCTCCCATGGTCATATGATGAGGCGGATAAAAGCTGGATGTGCCTATATCGCCCCAGGTACCGGTATATTTTGTCACATCGTCGATAGTATATTTTGTGCCCAGTGCATCACAGTTGTCCTCAATGAGCCACAGATCATGCCTGTCACAAAAGTCCTTTACGGCTTTTATATCGAAAGGGTTACCCAGAGTATGGGCTATCATTACTGCTTTTGTCTTGTCGGAATAAGCCTCTTCAAGCTTCGTAACGTCAATATTGTACTGGGGTATCGTGACATCGACAAAGACAGGAACGGCGCCGTACTGTAATATCGGTGATACCGTGGTAGGAAAGGCACAGGCTACCGTGATGACCTCGTCGCCTTTTCTTATCTGCCTTTTGCCCAGCTCCGGAGCAGTGAGCACCATGAAGGCAAGAAGATTGGCGCTGGATCCGGAGTTTACGAGATGTGCATATTTCACACCGATCCATGAAGCAAAATCCTGCTCAAACTGCTCTGAAAAACGTCCTGTCGTCAGCCAGAAATCAAGCACTGCATCTGTGAGGCTCATCATCTCCTTCTCGTCATATACCCTGGAAGCATAACTGATGCGGTCTCCGGGCTTGAAGTCTTCTTTTGATTCGGCAGGAGCTTTGAACGAACGATAATACGCTGCCACGAGCTCCTTTATTTTCTGACGGGCCTCAGATTCGTTATTAAATTCCTTATTACTTAGCATACAATGCCTCTCCTTACGTCCACATCATTAATTAAGTACATAATAAAGTTTATCAAACGAATAAATTACACTAAAAGCATAATAGAGCAGGGGGCTGAAACCGTCAAGACAGGATATTTGGCTGAAGTATGCTTGACACTATGAAAAAAAAACAAGAAAATAGGTTGATCGATAAAGAATTTGTATAATCAATGAGACAATAGTTGAATGAGGAATGAATAGGATCGCAATAACCGGAGCGACAGGCGCTATAGGACTGGCACTCATAGACAAATGCATAGAGCAGGGGACAGAAGTATATGTCTTCGTAAGAAAGGACTCCGGGCGTATAGCCCGGATACCGGAGCATCCGCTGGTGCATAAGATTCACTGCGCTCTGGACGAGATGAAGTACTTCAATAAAAGAGAAAACGGATCAGTCGAGAGCCGGGGATTTCGTCTGACCGGTGTACGGGATGAAGATAAGGTATACAACATACCGGAGCTTGATGTCTTTTATCATTTTGCCTGGATGAAAGCCTTCGGAGCAGAGGCGAGGGATGACCTGAAGACGCAGATAAAGAACATAGAATACGCCATAGACTCCGTGGATCTTGCCAAAAGACTCGGCTGCAAAAGATATATAGGAGCCGGGAGTCAGGCGGAGTACGGAAGAAAGAACGAGCCTTTAAGAGCTGATACATGCTGTGATCCAGAAAACGGATATGGTATGGCCAAGCTTGCCGCAGGGGAGATGACGAGACTTCAATGCGAAAAGCTCGGGATGGAGCATATCTGGACCAGGGTACTGTCAGTATACGGACCGGGTGACGGAGAAGGGACACTCGTGATGTCAGTGATAAGAGATGCTCTTGACGGGAAAAACCCCGAGTGCACAAAGGCGGAGCAGATATGGGATTATCTGTATAGTAAAGATGCAGGCGAAGTATTTTATGCACTTGGAGAGCGGGGCGTTCACAGTAAGACTTATGTGGTGGGATCCGGGAATTCGAGACCATTAAGAGATTATATAGATGAGATCTGCAGAGCATGCATGGAGACTGATGACAGAAAAACGGTCAGACCCAGATACGGAGCAAAGCCATATGGAGCGAAGCAGGTCATGCATCTTGAAGCAGATATCAGTGAGCTGGTCGAAGATACCGGATACAGTCCTCAAACTCCTTTTAATACAGGAATACGGGAAACAGTAGAAAGAATGATCAAAGACGGACAGGAGATAAAGGATCGATGATGAAGGATGCAAAGATAAAGCTGCTCGACTGCACATTAAGGGACGGGGCGTATGTGGTGGAAGCGAAGTTCGGGACACCTGCTATAAAGGGCATTATCAGCAAGATGACGGAAGCCGGAGCGGATATCATAGAGTGTGGCTGGCTAAAGGATAAAACTCATGAAGAGGGAACATCCTTTTATCACGTGCCGGATGATATAAGGCCCTATCTTACAAAGAAGGACAAGGATACCACCTATGTGGTGATGATAGACTGGAACAGATATGACACATCGGTACTGCCGCCCTGCGATCATGAGACAATAGACGCGGTGCGCGTGGTCTTCCCCCACGGCAGACATAAAGAGGGTGCGGAGATAGCAGAGAAGATAAGGGACAAGGGTTATGATATTTATCTGCAGGCGGCTAATACACTGGCTTATTCGGATGATGACCTCAGGATGCTTTCTGCCACGGTAAACGAGCTGCATCCCAAAGCCATATCCATAGTGGATACCTTCGGCGCAATGTATGAGACTGACCTGGACCGTATCACAGACATATTGGATGAGAACCTCGACGATGATATTGCACTTGGCTTTCATTCGCACAATAACCAGCAGCTCTCCTTTGCCCTGACCTCGCACTTTGCGGAAAGGATGAGGAATAAGGGAAGAGAGTGCATGGTGGATGCCACACTCTGCGGCATGGGCAGAGGCGCAGGGAATACCACTACAGAGCTTATCGCAAGCTATCTGAACCGCAGGATGTCAGCAGCCTATGACATGAATGCGATACTTGATGCCATAGATACATATATGCCCTATTTCCTTGAAAACTACAAATGGGGATATTCGACACCCTACTTCATAGCAGGGCTTTACTGCTGTCATGTTAATAACATCGCATATCTGCTGAAAAATCATCGCACGAACTCCCGTGACATGAGAAATATAATAGAATCTATGGATCCTGCGGACAGGAGGCAGTATGACTATGACCTGCTGGAAGAGAAGTACATAGAGAACCAAAACAGGATAGTGGACGATGAGAGTACAGTGGAGGAGCTTAGAGGGATGCTATCTGGAAGAGAGGTGCTCCTTGTAGCTCCCGGAAAGAGCATCGATACAGATTATGATAAAGTTCAGGCGTATATAAAGGATCATGATCCGGTCGTGATCGGTGTGAATGCCATAAATTCGAGATATAAATATGACTATCTCTTCTTTGTGAATTCGGTGAGATATGATTATGCCCATGAAGTATATGAAGATGAGTTCAACAGTATTCCGCATATTGTACTGTCCAATATAAAGAACGGTGCGGAGGACGCTGCAGCAGGATCAAAAGATTTCGATGTGATCGAAAGAAAGAACAGAGATAAATCAGGCTGTGAATACATTGTTA
The DNA here is from genome assembly GCA_902803745.1 of uncultured Lachnospiraceae bacterium. Lineage (GTDB taxonomy): Bacteria > Bacillota > Clostridia > Lachnospirales > Lachnospiraceae > NK4A144. The sequence goes on along the minus strand of CADCRB010000068.1, from coordinate 3,995 downwards.
ATTTCAGCCGTGTTATAAAGAGAGGCTGGGAGCATTTCGACAATGCTGTGATAAATGCACTGAGACTTCTTACACACCTGAAGATAAGGAATATCGCGATCGCAGGTTTTGACGGATTCAGGCATAAGTATAACGAGAGCTATGCTGACGCATCACTGCCTACTCTGAATCCTGACGGAAAATGGGACGAACTGAATGACGAGATAGCGGATATGTATCGTGATTTTATTTCGAGCGAAGGCAGAGATTGTAAGGTTGTCTTTGTTACAGAGAGCTATTTCGAAAAAAGGGCGGAATAAATACTGATGTATAATAAGGGACTAAAAGGGTGGCTGAAGCATCTTGACTTTATTGTTCTGGATCTTGCTGTCCTGGAATTATCCTTTATATTGGCATACAGGTTGCGGCATCCGGGACTCAGTATTTTTGATAATGAAGAATACCGGAGCGTTTTTTTTGTATTAGCGCTTGCCATGCTTATGGCAGAGCTTCTGCTTCGGGTTCACTCCGACATTCTCCGCAGGGGATATATGAAGGAACTATTATCAGTTATTAAACAGATCTTGTTTATTGCCGCCGTAATACTGGCATATCTGTTCTTTTCAAAGATCTCCGTACAGTACTCCAGACTTGTGGTGTTATATTTTATTATCATATCTACGGTGCTGGTCTTTGTATCACGGATCGTCTGGAAAAAGACGATCATCAGATTGGGAAAAAATACAGGAAGTGTTCGGCAGATGTTCCTTTTGACCACCTCAGATATTGCAGCGGAGGTAATAGACACGATCAGGAAAAATTCCTTTGGGATGATCAACATTACTGGAATGGCACTTGCTGATCGGGAAAACAGCGCAGCGGTCGGAAGAGTAATAAATGGCGTTACAGAAGAGACAGATACGGATAGTGTCACGGAATATATCAGCAGAAGATGGGTAGATGAAGTCATGATATTTCTTCCGCCTGAGTATGAGACACCTTCTGACCTTTTAAGAGACTGCTATCTTATGGGGATAACAACTCACGTAGCCTTGAATTTTGATCCGGACAGGTACTATTCATACGAGGCCGGGGAAGTCGCGGGAATTTATACTCTTACAGAGAGTGTAAGGATAGCTGACGGATATGATGTGGTGATAAAGAGGCTCATGGATATTGCTGGATCTGTGATAGGACTTGCGATCACTGCATTGCTTACCATAGTTGTGGCACCGGCTATAATGATCTCGGATCCTGGGCCGGTTTTCTTTGCGCAGGAGAGGGTCGGAAGGAACGGCAGGATATTCAGGATGTATAAATTCCGGAGCATGTATAAGGATGCCGACAGCAGGAAGGACAGTCTGCGGGGGGAGAATGAGATGAGCGGGAATATGTTTAAGATAGACTGTGACCCGCGGATCATAGGCTCCGGGCCTGACGGGAAAAAGCATGGTGTTGGATGGTTCCTTAGAAGGACATCTATTGATGAATTTCCGCAGTTCCTTAATGTCCTTTGCGGGGATATGTCCCTGGTCGGAACCCGACCTCCGACGGTAGATGAGTGGAAGAAATATGAAACAAGGCACAGAGCACGGCTTGCAATGAAACCGGGGATAACCGGACTCTGGCAGGCATACGGGAGAAGCGATATAAAGGATTTTGATAAGGTCGTTGATATGGATATGGAATATATTAATACCTGGTCAATTGCCGGAGATATAAAGATCATATGCAGGACAGTAGTATCCGTGATCACAGGACAGGGAGCTGAGTAATGAAGGGAACTGCAGCGGTTGTGGTAGTCAGCCTGATAATGCTATAATCGTAGGAACGATCGCGTTTTTCGGGAATCTGCAGGACTAGGGACTTTGATCATATGAATGAGGTAACCGTATGGACAGTATAGAGATAAGAGGACTAAAAATATCACGTGAGGCATTGAGGTATATCATATGCGCACTGGTAGTAGTTGTGATTTCGCTTCTTACAGCCCTTATGCCGGATAACGGAGCTATTATCAGGGGACAGAAAAAGGATGCCAATGTCTATGATATCGAGCGTGAATACAGCGATACCGGAATGGTGCTGTCGCAGAAAACAGTAGACAGTGATGGTAACCCTGTGGCAGACAAGGGGAGCAACATTGCTGAAGTCAGATATGAGTACAACGGCATGGGGTATGTGAGCCGGGAATCGTATTTTGGTCCTGACGGAGAGAGCGCAGCAGGAAATTCAGGATATGCCTCGGTGACATATGAGTATGATGATAACGGCAATCGGAATATTTACAGATATTTTGATGAAAAGGGCAATCCTGCCGCCTGTCACTCAGGATACGCGGAGCTAAGATGTACTTATGATAAGGGTAACCGCAAGCTGGATGAAAGATATTATGACAGGAACGGTATGCAGGTGACTTCGACCTCTGGAGTATATGGGATCAATTATGAATATGACGGTGAAGGAAAGTCTTTAGGATCAACTTTTATCGACAGGGAAGGCTCTCCTATGACAAGCACGTCCCGCTATGCTTCGGTTTCAAATACTTATGATCCTGAAGGCCATCTTACAAATATCACATATTACACTATATCCGGAAATAAAGCCATGCTCTCTTCGGGTTATGCTGAAATAAGGAGGAAATATGATGAGAAGGACAGGGTCGCGAGAGAAGAATATTATGATCTGGCCGGGATGCCGGTGCTGAATTCAAGTGGTGTGGCAGCTGTGGAATACAAATATGATGACGAAGACAGGACAGTACGTCTTGATTATTTTGATACTGAGGGCAAGCCTGCCGTGAATAAATCCCTCACTGCGATCATAGAGCGTGAATATAACGAGGATGGAAAGCTTATAGCGGAGACTTATTATGATGCTGCGGGAAGTCCGTCTGAGAATTCATCCCATATTTCCGGAGTGAGAAAAACCTATGATGAGAACTCCATGCTGATAAGGGATGATAATCAGGATCTGGACGGCACACTTATGGAAGACAACGGATATGTATCCCATCTTTATGAATACACTGCAATGGATCTTGTTTCTAAGGACATATATGCGGATGCGGAGGGAAATCCTACGCTCCTGCCTGCAGGGTATGCAGCCATAAGTTATGAATATGATGATCTTAGGAATAAGACCGATACCTGTTATCTGGATACTGAATACAAGCCGGTGACTCTTAGCTCCGGATACTCTTCGGTTCATATGTCCTATGACAGGAGGAAATGCGTAAAGGAAGAATATATGGACGAAAAGGGCAGACCCGGATTGATCTCATCCGGATGCCACGGACTTATCAGAAAATACGATGATAACTGGAATCTGACAGAGGTGACTTATATTGACCTTAACGGTAAGCCTGTGATGAATAAGGATCAGGGTTATGCCATATTACAATACGAGTATGATGATGCCAGAAATATCATCGGAGAGCATTACTTAGATGAAAAGGGAAATCCTGCAGCGGACAGGGTAAATACGGTCAGGAGGACTTATGACGCAGAACGGAAAGTCATCTTCGAAGAAAAGACGTGATCTGCTGGAGATACGGTGGCACGGAAGAGGAGGACAGGGGGCTAAGACTGCCAGCCAGCTTTTGGCAGATGCGGCGTTTATGTCAGGGAAATATGTCCAGTCTTTTCCGGAATACGGACCGGAGCGTTCCGGAGCGCCTATTACGGCATATAACAGGATCTCAGATGAAAGATGCAATATTCATTCCAATATCTACGAACCGGATTATGTTGTGGTTGTGGATGAAACTCTTCTGGCAAGTGTTGATGTAACTGCCGGAATCAGGGAAGGGGGCGCAGTGCTTATCAATTCACCAAAGTCTCCTGAAGAGCTTCGTCCGGCTCTGCGTGGCTATACAGGCCGGATATGCACAATTGATGCCAGAAAGATATCTATGGACTGTCTTGGTGCATATTTTCCAAATACACCTATGCTTGCCACTGTGGTGGCTGTGAGCGGATGTGTGGACGGAGGGCAGTTCTTGAAGGATATGGAGA
>CADCRB010000067.1 GCA_902803745.1 uncultured Lachnospiraceae bacterium | reverse complement strand
CTTTCATGAAGGATCTTTTTCATTCCATCGCATAGCGCCGCCATTGAAGAAGCATCTGATAGAGAACTCGGCTATGACGGTATCGCCGGATCATATGTATATAGTGGAGCCTATCTTTGTGACGATCTCCGTGGATGTATGGGCTGAGGTGGATGATATGGACGCTGCCTTTGAGACCCAGAGCCTTATAAGCAAGACGCTTTGTGATTACCTGAATCCCGTGTCTTCGGACGGAGACGAAGGATGGGATATTGGCGTGATACCAAAGAGATCCCAGATACAGATGAGGCTCGGAACTCTGCGAAGTCATGCAGTGATAAGGAATATTTCCGTTATCGCGCATTACGTGGATAAGGATGGAGAACATGAAACGGATATCAGCGACCTTAAGGTGAGTTCATTCATGGTGGTATGCTCCGGAGAACATAAAGTACATATTCAAACGTCTATAGTTTGAGAATACTTGCCGGTGATATATGTTTTCGGAGCACTCAGCAGATAATAATTGCTCTATGAGATTTCGGGAATATGTAAGCATAGAAAAGGAGTTATAAGTGCTCAGGATAGAAGAGACTCAAAGCAGAACCTATGAAGAAAGAATGGTGGATGCGGTATCAGCGATCCCGATGATGTCCTCCGAATGGACGAACCATAATCCCTCGGATCCGGGCATCACGATCCTCGAAAACCTTGTGCTTTTCGAGGCACTGCAGGGAACGCAGATAACAGCTATCACCGATGAGACCAAAAGGGCGCTGCTTAAAATGGCAGGATTCACGCCCAGCAAGGGCAAATGCGCAAGAATGCTGCTCTCAGCCGGAGAAGGCGGCAGGCTCCATCTGAATGCGAACCAGCGCTTTACTCTCGGTGAAATGGTCTTTGAGACCAGGAAGGCCATGGACGTGGGCGGCTGTCACCTTAAAAGCATTTATTCTTTCCATGACGGTGAATATCATGACTGCGGCATATTGATGGACCGCACATACGGTGTGCCGGTCAGCGTCTTCGGGTCCTCACCTAAGACCGGGGACGGAGTGTATTTCATATGTGACAATCTTCCTGACGCCGGAGAGGAGACTTCCTTCTATGTCGAGATAGACAAGAGAGCCGAGAGGAATGAGATAAAGGACAGATCCGATAATATATTTGCGGAGTTTAAGTGGGAATGCTATACAGCAGACGGCTTCAGGGAAATAAAGGCAAAGGACTTTACCGGGGCTTTGCTTGCCTCAGGCGAGATCAAGCTTAAATTTCCCGACGCGGATTATGCGGTCTACAGGGGACTTCCTACTGAAGGCTATTGCATAAGAGCGGTGCTTACCAAGGCAGAATATGATGTAAAGCCGAGGCTGCTCACCGTGGATGCTTTTTTATTTGAGGTCTGGCAGAAGAATACAATGGCGCTTTCAGTCACCTCGCAGCATCCTGACAGGATCCAGGTCAAAAGTCCGCTTTCGGACGAGGGCTATGTGCTCTGCTTTGCCAGAGAGAAGAAGGGCGATTCCTACAGAAGATATGAGCTTGTGACCACAAAGAATATGAACGGGAGATACTGCCTTTATGAGAGAGGCTCAAAAGGCAGCTTTACGCTGACCTTTGACAAGCGTATCTTCGGTTTCGAACCCTCCAAGGTAAAGGATGCGGTGAGGATAATCCTCTATACCGAGGAAGTCATGAGACAGTATCATGTCGGGACTGTAATGGGCTATGACGGACAGGAGATAGATATACCCTTCAGTAATATAGTTCCCGAGAGCTTCACTCTGATCGCAAAGAGGGTCACGGATGAGGGGGAGGAGATCTATGACTTCGTGCGTCCCGGCAAGGGTGACGATGGCGCGCTCATATTCCATCTGAGAGAGGGGTCCGGCAGCATATTGATAGAGGATGCCGGAGACTTCATAGGAGCCGAGCTATATATCGGATCCTTAGCTGTGTATGAAGGACCGAGGGGAAATATCAGGGCAGGAAATAAATTCGAGGCTCCCGGGATCAGCAGGACCTTCTTCAATCCCGGACCCGGCACGGGCGGCGCATTCAGGGAAAAGATCGAGGATGTGAGAAACCGTTTCAGGGAAGATGTATATACACCATATACCTGTGTGACGGCAGGGGATTATGAAGAGGTTGTATCAAAGACTCCGGGGCTTTGCCTCAGGAAGGTGCATGCCGTAATGGACGAGCTTCAGAATGTGGTTCATATCTCGGTCATGCCCGGGACAGATGAGAAATTCCCGAGACTTACCAAAGAATACAGGAATGCCATTTCAAGGACGCTTTCCGAAAGACGACTCATTACCACAAGGTTTATGATCCTTCCGCCGATCTATGTGGGAGTATCGGTCAGGACCACTGTATATGTAAAGAGGCACTTTACGGACAGCAGGGAACAGATAGAAAAAAAGATAAAGCAGATCGTTAATTATATGGAGAGCGAGAAGAATTTCGGGGAGGTCCTGACTTTCGAGGAAGTCTTTTCGGGGATCGAGGATCTGCCATGCGTGGAGTATGTGTATGAGCTTTTCATGAGACCGGAAAGTCTGAAGCATGCCGCGCTGAAGGAATCTAATATTTTCCCGGGAGAGAACTGCCTGCTCTATCCGGGACAGGTGGACGTGGAAGTGATCACGTTTTCAAAGTAATAACAGAAATTTCAGGCGCAAAATGAGGTGAAATAAGAAATGCCGAAGTATACGATCAGGCAAAACAGGATAAAAAGCGGATGCGTCACAGGGTTTAATGTGGATGACGATTTAAGGATGATCACTGACAAAGACTCTATGTATCATGGATTCTTCCTTCGGGGGCTTGACGGAGGGTCTGCCGGGATGAGCTGGGGAAGGCTTTCATTTAAGGCCGAGTGCTCCGAGAATGTAATGTACTATGTCTACGTATATGCGACCGACAGCAGGGTAAAATACGGGAGCGACCGGGAGGAGCTGGATCTTGATAAGTATATTTCGGATGGATCCATAGAGGTCCCGGATAAGGTTTCCCTGCTCAAAAGGCTTGGAGCCAGACAGTTCTCGGGAGCCTCTGACTGTCTGCTCTATGATCTTAAAGGACGTTACCTCTATGTGGCTGTGGAGGCCAGGGGGGAAGGGCAGCTGGCGCTGTCCTCCTTCGTGATAGACAGCAACGGAGACAATTTCATGGATACCTATCCGGAAATATATAAGGACAGGGGAAGCTTTTTCCATAGATATATATCCATCTTTTCCAGTATATATAATGATTACGGAGAGGATATCGAAAATCTTTCCAAACTTCTGGATCTGGACACCTGTCCGGAGGAGCTTTTGATAATCTATGGCGGCTGGATGGGGATAGACCTTAAAGGCGGATTTCTGGATGCAGGAGTGCTCAGGGATCTGGTGCGGGAGGCATATTCGCTTAATCGTATGAAGGGCACCAAGCGTGCCATAGAAAGGATCCTGGAGATCATTCTGAGAGAGAAGGCCATAGTCATAGAGCACAATCAGGTAAAGAGCCGCCTTGAAGAAGAGGAGATGGAGATCCCTGATAATTTCAGAAAGAAGGGGATCTATGATGTGACTGTACTTGTAAAGCGCCATCTGACAGAGGAATTACGGCATCAGATATTATTTATCCTGGATCAGTTTAAGCCTGTCAGGACAAGGATCAACATTACACAGCTTGACGAGGCGCCTACTGCAGACTCCAACACCTATCTTGATGTGAATTTCACCCTGCCTGAGGAGAAGGGCGCAAGGCTGGATGATGATTACACCATAGACGGGACGATAGTTCTGGAATAAAAGAATTGCAAACATACTTAACGGAAAGTAAAATAGTATAATAATAACGAGTCATTATAAGAGGAGAAACCGGAATGGAAAAAATAAAAAAAGAACTTCTCGATGCGCTTAAGAAACTCCTTGAAACAGATGAGGATACAGGTGAGGTGTCCGTTTTTTCATCTGATGAGCTGGGCGCTCCCGCAGATGTTCTCAGGGCAGAGCTGCCTGAGTTCGGTCCGGATCTGGTCAGCGTGCTCGGTGAATTTTTCTTTATTCCGTTCGAGGATGATGAGCTTTTATATTTTTCCTCGGTGATCACCATCAGCAGCACTGTTCCTGAGGCGGCAGTTCCTGAGGTAGCTGCGGCAGTGGCGAGGCTCAATTATTATCTTCCATGCGGATGCTATGCCCTGGGTGATAATGACAAAAATCTGATCTACCGCTATACAGCGCTCATAGACAGCAGTGATGACAGGGAGAAGCAGAAGGCCGCTGTATCCAATGCCGCGCTGGCTTCCATCTTCGTGGCTGAGAAGTTTATGGGAAATCTGCTGCTGGTCATCAGAAACGAGATGACAGTGGACGAGATGGTGGAGATGCTCATGGCAGAAAAATAAACCGT
>CADCRB010000066.1 GCA_902803745.1 uncultured Lachnospiraceae bacterium | reverse complement strand
GTCTTCGATCATATTGCAAGAAACATCGGGAAATGGTAAAATTGCTAATTGCCCGTTGAATCAGGCGGGAGTATTAATTATGCAAAAAAGATGCCGTAAAACCGGCATCCGTAAAAACAGCCGGACAGATCCGGCAGAAATGAAGGAGAGGGGATATGAGCAAAAATTTCAGTGATCTGCTGAACAAGGTAAATGAATTTCCGACAAAGAAGCTGTCGGTCGCAGCGGCGAATGATGATGAGGTCATAGAAGCTGTTGCGATGGCGCATGAGAGGAAGATAGCTGATTCGATCCTGGTGGGGGATAAGGATCAGATAGTAAAGATCTGTGGAGATCTTAAGGTGGATCCGTCAATATTTGAGATCATCGATATCAAGGATCCTATCGAGGCTGCACATGAGGCAGTGCGTATAGTGCATGACGGTGAGGCCGATATGTATATGAAGGGACTGCTTTCGACGAAGGATTTCCTGAAGTCAATTCTTGACAAGGAAGTAGGACTTCGGACAGACAGGCTTCTTTCCCATGTGTGTGTGTTTGAGATAAAGGGTATACCTCAGCTTTTATTCCTTGCAGATGTAGCTTTCCTGCCCTATCCCACTCTTGAGCAGAAGGTGGGGATAATAGAAAATACTGTGGAGATCTGCAATGCCTGCGGCATAGATATGCCTAAGGTTGCTCCGGTGGCAGCGGTAGAGGTGGTAAATGAAAAGATGCCTGCTACTGTGGAGGCGGCTGAGCTCACAAAGATGAATGATGAAGGAAAGATAAAGGGATGTATAGTGGACGGACCTTTGTCTGTGGATCTTGCAATCTATCCGGAGGCAGCAAAGCATAAGCATGCCGAAGACAGAAAGATCGTAGGAGATGCTGACGTGATCTTATTCCCTGACATTCATGCAGGTAATATCGCCTATAAATTCATAGTACATACGACTGAATTCAAGAATGCCTGCATACTTACTGGAACAAAGGCTCCGGCGATACTTACATCGAGATCAGATTCGGCGGAGACGAAGGTGAATTCCATAGCGCTGGCAGCGGTAACATCGGCTCATCAGAACAGGTAATACCATAAAAGGAGGTACAGATAAAATGGCGATCAGATCACTTATAATCAATCCCGGAAGCACATCCACCAAGATAGCGGTATTTGAAGATGAGGAGATGCTTTTTGATAAGACGCTCCGCCACTCCGTGGATGAGATATCAAAATACGATACGATATTCGACCAGAAGCAGTTTAGAAAAGACATCATAATGGAGTGTCTTAAGGAACAGGACTTTGATATTAAGACGCTTGATATGGTAGTGGGCCGCGGAGGACTCGTGAAGCCTATTCCCGGCGGTACATATAAGGTTAGTGACGCATTGATTGAGGATCTGAAGGTCGGCCCTCAGGGACAGCATGCTTCTAACCTTGGGGGAGTGCTGGCACGCGAGATAGCGGATGAGATCGGCAAGCCTTCTTTCATTGTCGATCCTGTGGCAGTAGATGAGCTGCAGCCTGTAGCCAGGGTGTCAGGCATCCCTGATATACAGAGGAACTCCATCTTCCATCCCTTAAACCAGAAGGCTATGGCCAGACGATATGCAAAAGAGAACGGTAAGAGATATGAGGATATAAATGTGATCGTTGCACATATGGGCGGCGGAGTATCGGTAGGCGCTCATAAAAAAGGACGTGTCATCGATGTGAGCAATGCCCTCGAAGGTGACGGTGCATTCTCACCGGAGAGAGCAGGCGGACTTCCGGTAGGACCTTTGGTAAGGCTTTGCTACTCGGGAAAATATACAGAGAAGGAAATGTATAAGAGACTTGTAGGAGGAGGCGGCTTTACGGCATATCTCGGCTCCAACGATATGGTTGAGATCACAAAGAAGGCGGAGAATGACGAGAATGCAAGACTTATTCTGGATGCTTTTATCTATCAGGTTGCAAAAGACATCGGCTCAAGAGCGGCTGTGCTGGAGGGCAAGGTGGATGCCATCATACTTACGGGCGGGATCGCATACGGCAGCAGAGTTACTGATGCCATAGCAAAATACGTCGACTGGATCGCTCCGGTAGTAGTATATCCCGGAGAGGATGAGCTTCTGGCTCTTGCTCAGGGCGGTCTCAGAGTACTTAACGGAGAGGAAGAGGCAAAGGATTATTAAATAATGAGTATCGTTGACAAGATATTCGGAACCCACAGCGAGAGGGAACTGAAGCGTATCATGCCGATCATTGATCGGATAGAAAGCCTGAGGCCTCAGATGCAGGCTCTGTCGGATGAAGAGCTTAGGGCGAATACAAAAAAGTTCAAAGAGCGGCTGGGACAGGGAGAGACTCTGGATGACATTCTTCCTGAGGCATATGCGACTATAAGGGAAGCAGCTAAAAGGGTGCTTTCAATGGAGCATTTCAGGGTGCAGCTTATCGGCGGAGTCATACTTCATCAGGGACGTATAGCAGAAATGCGAACAGGTGAAGGAAAAACCCTCGTGTGTACCCTGCCTGCATACCTTAACGCCCTTGAGGGAAGAGGGGTGGAGGTTGTAACGGTCAATGATTATCTGGCAAAACGTGATGCAGAGTGGATGGGACAGATGCATGAGTTTCTCGGACTTACTGTCGGATGCGTGCTTAACGGAATGACCCAGGAGGAAAGACAGGCGGCTTACGGCTGTGATATCACTTATGTGACGAATAATGAGCTGGGATTTGACTATCTTCGAGATAATATGGCCATATACAAGAAGCAGCTCGTATTAAGAGAGCTTCATTTCTGTATCATAGACGAGGTTGACTCGGTGCTTATTGATGAAGCGAGAACTCCGCTCATCATATCAGGGCAGTCAGGGAAATCTACAGCCATTTACCAGCTCTGTGATCAGCTTGCCAGACAGATGCAGAGAGGCGAAGCATCATCGGATGAGCTTTCCAAGATGGATGCGATCATGGGAGTCGAGATCGAGGAGACCGGAGACTTCATAGTCAATGAAAAGGACAATCTGATAAACCTCACTGCCGAAGGTGTGCATAAGGTAGAGCAGTACTTTCATATTGAGAACTTTGCTGATCCTGAGAATCTGGAGATACAGCACTGTATAATACTTGCTCTCAGGGCTCATAATCTTATGCACAGGGATAAGGACTATGTAGTTAAGGATGATCAGGTGCTGATCGTTGATGAGTTTACAGGGCGTATCATGCCCGGACGAAGATATTCTGACGGACTGCATCAGGCCATAGAAGCAAAGGAGAAGGTGAAAGTCAAGCGTGAATCCAAGACACTTGCCACGATCACCTTCCAGAATTTCTTTAATAAGTTTGACAAGAAGTGCGGCATGACCGGTACGGCTCTTACTGAGGAAAAAGAATTCCGTGAGATATACGGAATGGACGTTGTCACGATCCCGACTAACAGGCCGAAGGCCCGTGAAGACAGACAAGATGCGGTATTTAAGACTAAGAAGGAGAAATACAGGGCAATCTGTGATGAGGTAGAGCGCGCGCACGCCGAGGGTCAGCCCATACTTCTCGGTACGATAAATATCGATACTTCCGAGCTTCTGTCGGATATGTTAAGAAAACGCGGTATACAGCATAATGTGCTGAATGCAAAATTTCATGAGCAGGAAGCAGAGATCATATCTGATGCCGGGCATCACGGATCTGTCACGATCGCTACTAACATGGCAGGACGTGGTACTGATATAAAGCTTGATGATGAGGCGCTTGCTGCCGGAGGACTCTATGTCATAGGTTCTGAGCGTCATGAAGCAAGACGAATAGATAACCAGCTCAGAGGTCGTTCCGGACGTCAGGGAGATCCTGGTATTTCGAGATTTTATATTTCTCTTGAGGATGATCTGATGAGGCTTTTTGGATCGGACAGACTTATGGCAGCCTTTGAAGCGCTTCAGGTGCCCGAGGGAGAGCAGATAGAACATAAGATGCTGTCAGGTGCTATCGAGAGGGCTCAGAAGAAAATAGAAGAAAACAACTACGGCATAAGAAAGAACCTGCTGGAATATGATGCGGTTAATAATGAGCAGAGAGAACGTATATATGAGGAAAGACGCAGGGTTCTGGATGGCGAAAGCATGCGCGATACGATCTTCAAGATGATAACGGATACCGTAGACAGCGCAGTGGATACCTGTGTAGGGGAAGATGCATCATCCGAGGACTGGGATATCAGGGAGCTTAACCAGATACTGCTTCCTACCATACCCATAGAGCCGGTTAAGACCCCTGATGTCAGGGATATGAAGAGGAAAGAAGAGCTTAAGCAGTATCTGAAGGCAAAAGCGGTAAAACTGTATGAGAGCAAGGAAGCAGAATTCCCCGAGCCTGAGGCAATAAGAGAAGTTGAGCGTGTGATATTGCTTAAGGTCATAGACCGGAAGTGGATGGATCATATTGATGACATGGATCAGCTGAGACAGGGTATAGGTCTGCAGGCCTATGGACAAAGAGATCCTGTCGTTGAATATAAGATGACGGGCTATGATATGTTTAACGATATGATTGACGCGATCCAGGAAGAGACGGTAAAGACTTTATTCCACATAAGAG